>CAZTVH010000106.1:0-7641 GCA_964616965.1 uncultured Bacteroidaceae bacterium
TCAGATTTGGATTCGCATTTTCCCCGACAAACCCATCACTAAGAAACCTAACGAGGTACGTATGGGTAAGGGTAAGGGTGCTCCCGAATACTTCGTTGCCCGAGTCATGCCCGGTACCATCCTGTTCGAATGCGAGGGCGTTCCGATGGATATAGCCAAGGAGGCTCTCCGTCTGGCAGCTCAGAAGCTCCCTATCACGACCAAGTTTGTTGTTAGAAGAGATTATATCGAAGAATAAAAAGAAGACCAGTCATGAAGAATGAATTAGTTTTAAAAGAGCTTTCGACTGCTGAAATAAAGGAGAAGTTGGACAACGAGCGCAACATGTATCAGAAGATGCTGCTGACCCATGCTGTCTCCCCGCTCGAGAATCCTAACAAATTAAAAGAAAGTAGAAAAACCATCGCCCGCTGCCTCACCGAACTCCGCGCCCGCGAAATCGCTGAGCAGAAGCAGAACTAACAATGGATATGGAAAGAAATTTAAGAAAAGAAAGAGTCGGTGTTGTGGTGAGCAACAAGATGGACAAATCCATCGTCGTCATGGTTGAGCGCAAAGTTAAGCACCCCATGTATGGCAAGTTTGTGAAAAAGTCCTCGAAATTCATGGCTCATGATGAGAAGAACGAGTGCAATATTGGCGACGTTGTCCGGATTATGGAGACCCGCCCGTTGAGCAAGAACAAATGCTGGCGTCTCGTTGAAATCGTTGAAAGAGCTAAGTAAATTGGTCGCAACAAACCAGACAAAAAAGATTGAAAAGAAATGATACAACAAGAAACTAGAATGACCGTTGCCGATAACAGTGGTGCCAAGAGCGCACTGTGTATCCGCGTCCTCGGTGGCACCAAGAAGCGTTACGCTACTATTGGCGACACGATCGTGGTGGCTATCAAAGATGCCATTCCTTCGGGCAATATTAAGAAGGGAGCTGTTTCAAAGGCAGTCGTGGTGCGTACCAAGAAAGAGATTCGTCGCAATGATGGTAGCTACATCCGCTTCGACGACAACGCATGTGTCCTGCTCACCGCTGCCGGTGAGCTTCGCGGCACACGTATCTTCGGCCCGGTGGCTCGTGAACTCCGTGACAAACAATTTATGAAGATTGTTTCACTGGCTCCTGAAGTATTGTAAACATTAAAAAGAAGAAAAAGAAATGAAACTGCACATCAAAAAAGGGGATATCGTCATGGTGATTGCCGGCGATTTTAAAGACAAGGGTAAGACCGGCAAGGTGCTTAAAGTGTATCCCGAAAAGAATCGCGCTATTGTGGAGGGTCGTAACCTGGTGAAGAAGCATACCAAACCTAATGCTAAGAACACCCAGGGCGGTATTATTGAGCAGGAAGCCCCTATCCATATCTCTAACCTCATGGTCATGGATGGCAAGACCCCTACCAGAATCGGTCGTAGAATCAGTGAGAAGACTGGTAAACTCGTTCGTTATTCCAAAAAAACAGGAGAGGAGATTAAATAATGGCTTATATTCCTACATTAAAGACTAAATACGCCGAGGAAATCTTGCCCGCTCTGATGAAAGAGTATGGCTACAAGACTGTTATGCAGGCTCCTCGTTTGAAGAAAATCACCCTTAACCAGGGGCTCGGCAAGGCTGCTATTGCTGACAAGAAGGTCATTGACAAGGGTATTGAAGAGATGACCCTCATTGCCGGTCAGAAGGCTGTTGCCACGAAGTCTCGTAAGGACATTTCCAACTTCAAACTGCGCCGTGGCATGCCCATCGGTGTCCGTGTAACCCTCCGTGGTGACCGCATGTATGAGTTCTTGGAGCGTCTGATTACCGCCTCTATCCCCCGTATCCGTGACTTCCGCGGTATTAATGACAAGGGATTCGATGGAAAGGGTAACTACACTTTCGGTATTGCGGAGCAGATTATTTTCCCGGAGATTGACATTGACAAGATTGACCGCATTCAGGGTATGGACATCACTTTTGTCACTACTGCCAATACCGATAAGGAAGCCATGTCGTTGCTCAAGCAGTTCGGTATACCTTTTAAGAATCAACAAAAATAAGAAATAATGGCTAAAGAATCAATTAAAGCTAGAGAACGCAAAAGAGCCAAGATGGTGGCGCGCTATGCTGCCAAACGTGCTGCTTTAAAGGAAATCGTCCGCACTGGAAGTCCCGAAGAGGTGGAGCAGGCTGTCATAGCCCTTCAGAAACTGCCGAAGAACGCTTGTCCAATCCGTATGCACAACCGTTGTCAGTTGACTGGCCGTCCCAAGGGTTACATGCGCCAGTTTGGCATCTCCCGTATCAATTTCCGCGAGATGGCAGTCAGCGGCCTTATCCCCGGCGTTAAGAAATCAAGCTGGTAATAATTAATACATTGGTAGCTTTGCAAGTTGGCAAAACCAATACTACAAAACTTAAAATCAAGAAAATAATATGGTAACAGATCCCATCGCAGATTACTTGACCCGTATGCGTAACGCCATTGCGGCCAAACATAGAGTCGTCGAAATCCCTGCATCCAATTTGAAAAAAGAGATTACCAAGATCTTGTTCGAAAAAGGTTATATTCTGAACTACAAGTTTGAAAACGAAGGTTCGCATAACCAGAGCATCAAGATTGCGCTGAAATATCATCCTGTGACGAAGATTTCGGCCATATCCGAACTCAAGCGCGTCAGCAGCCCCGGTCTGCGTCGCTATGTCTCTGTTGACGAGATGCCCCGCGTTCTCAATGGTCTTGGCATCGCCATCATCTCTACTTCCAAAGGCCTTATGACCGACAAGGAAGCCCGTACGCTGAATGTTGGTGGCGAAGTTATTTGTTATATCAGTTAATAGGAAGGAGAATTAAGAAATGTCAAGAATAGGTAAAATGCCCATCCACCTGCCCGCAGGTGTGGAAGTAAAGATATCTCCTGAGAATGTCATCACCGTCAAAGGACCCAAGGGTGAGCTTACCCAGTCCGTCAATCCAGCCATTACCATGAAAATGGAGGATGGCACACTCTCTTTTGAGCGTCCCTCTGACAGCAAGGAGCACAAGGCTATGCACGGCCTCTATCGTGCGCTTGTTGCAAATATGGTGAAAGGTGTTTCTGAAGGTTTCAAGTGTGTTCAGGAAGTCATTGGCGTGGGTTATAAAGTTCAGGCCAACGGCAACGTGATGGAAATGGACTTGGGTTACAGCCACAAGATTTTCTTTGAGTTGGCACCCGAAATTCATGTTGAGACCGTCACTGAGAAAGGTAAGAACCCCATCATTACAATGACTTGCTGCGACAAGCAGATTTTGGGTCAGGCTGCGGCCAAGATTCGTTCCCTCCGCAAACCTGAGCCTTACAAGGGCAAGGGTATCCGCTTCCAGGTTGATGTAATTCGTAAGAAAGCTGGTAAGGCTGCTTCTAAATAATAATAGTTAGAACGCCAAAGAATTAAAATATCATGGCTACAAAAAAAGATATAAGAAGAACAAAAATTAAGTACCGCATCCGTCATAAGATTAGCGGTACTGCCGAAAAACCGCGTCTGTCTGTGTTTAGAAGCAATAAGGAAATTTATGCACAGGTGATTGACGACGAGAAAGGTGTGACACTGACCGCAGCTTCCTCTTTGGAGAAAGGTGTCGAAAAGAGTGGAACAAAGACCGAAATGGCCGCCAAGGTCGGCAAACTTTTAGCCGAGCGCGCTATTGCCGCCGGCATCAATACTGTGGTTTTTGACCGTAATGGTTATCTTTACCACGGTCGTGTTAAATCGTTGGCCGATGGTGCCAGAGAAGGTGGATTAAAATTCTAATAAGTCATGGCAGAAGTAAACGTTAAAAGAGTTAAATCGAGCGAAATCGAGTTCAAGGATCGCCTTGTTGCGATTAATCGTGTTACCAAGGTTACCAAGGGTGGTAGAACATTCACCTTTGCTGCCATCGTTGTTATTGGAAATGAAAACGGTGTTGTGGGCTACGGCTTAGGCAAGGCCAAGGAGGTGCAGGCTGCCATCCAGAAGGGTGTCGACGATGCGAAGAAGAACCTCATCAAAGTTCCTGTCATGAAAGGCACTATCCCCCATGAGCAGTGCGGTAAGTATAGCGGAGCCCGCGTTTTTCTGAAACCTGCTGCCCCCGGTACGGGTGTTATCGCTGGCGGTGCCATGCGTGCTGTGCTTGAAAGCGTCGGAGTGAAGGACGTGCTTGCCAAGAGCAAGGGCTCTTCCAACCCCCACAGCGTGGTGAAGGCCACCATCAACGCTCTCTTGCAGATGAAAGACCCCTGCATGGTTGCCGAACTTCGTGGCATCACCCTTGACAAAGTGTTTAACGGTTAATCATAGGAGAATAGAATCATGGCAGAAAAGACTTTGAAGATTAAGCAAGTGAGAAGTATCATCGGACATCCTGCCCGTCAGAAAAGAACGATGGAAGCTCTTGGCTTGAGAAGAATCAACCATGAGCGCGTAGTGGTCGCTAATCCCCAGATTCTCGGTATGATCGAGAAAGTAAAACACTTAATCACCGTTGAGGAAATTTAATTGTTAGACACTTCCCGTGGGATGTGCAACCCACACCCATGAGAATAAAAAATAGAATAGTTATGAGTTTAAATAATCTCAAACCCGCAGAAGGTTCCATCAAGCATTCAAAACGTGTCGGTCGTGGTGCAGGCTCTGGCAAGGGCGGTACCTCCACCCGCGGTAACAAAGGTGCAAAGGCTCGTTCGGGTTATCACCAGAAGATTGGTTTTGAAGGTGGTCAGATGCCTATCTATCGCCGTCTGCCTAAGTTTGGTTTCAAGAATATCAACCGCATTGAATATGTAGGTATCAATATTGACACCCTCAATGCTCTCGCCGAAGCCAAGAATATCACCGACTTTAATGTCGATGTGTTCAAGCAGAACGGTCTCATCTCTGGCAAGGATCGCATCAAGATTCTCGGTCGCGGTGAACTCAACAAAGCCGTCAACGTAACAGCTCATGCCTTCTCGGCAACTGCCAAGCAGGCCATCGAGGCTAAGGGCGGTGTGGCTACAGTAATTGAATAAAGTTAAGGTTGATGAAGTTGGTGGAGTTCGAAATCCTCCACCAGCTTCAATGCTATGTCAACTTCGAAACGACAAAACTAAAGACTAATGAAGAGATTTATACAGACAATCAAAAACATCTGGTCGATTGAAGACCTGCGGAAACGAATCCTCTATACCTTAGGGTTGGTGCTTGTCTACCGCATAGGTTGCTATATCGTCCTGCCCGGTGTTGACCCCACACAACTGCAGAACTTGCAAAATCAGGGTTCAGATGGTCTGATGGGTCTGTTGAACATGTTCTCCGGTGGTGCCTTCTCCAACGCCTCCATCTTCGCTCTGGGTATTATGCCCTACATCACTGCATCCATTGTGATACAGCTGTTTGTCATGGTCATTCCCTATTTCCAGAAGATGCAGCGTGATGGTGAAAACGGCCGCAGAAAGATGAATCAGATTACCCGTCTGCTCACTGTGGCTATCACTGGTTTTCAGGCTCCTGCCTACATCACCAACATGATGTATCAGTTGGGTGCCTCCTCCACCGCCATCTATCCTTTTGATGGTTCCTCTCCCTCGTGGACTTTCTGGGCCTCCAGCATCATCATCCTGATTGCTGGTACCCTATTCGTCATGTGGTTGGGTGAGCGTATCACTGAGAAAGGTGTCGGCAACGGTATCTCCCTGTTGATTATGATTGGTATCATTGCCCGTCTGCCATTCGCCCTCTTCGGTGAGTTCGTCTCCCGTCTGTCTGAAGCTGGTGGCGGTCTGGTCATGTTCCTTATCGAAATCATTGTGCTGTTGGCTGTCATTCTTCTGGTCATCTTGCTGGTTCAGGGTACTCGCCGTATCCCCGTGCAGTATGCCAAGCGCATTGTCGGCAACAAGCAATATGGTGGTGTCCGCCAGTATATCCCCATTAAGGTAAATGCTGCCGGTGTCATGCCCATCATTTTCGCACAGGCCATCATGTTCATCCCCATCACCGCTATGGGATTCACAGGTAACTCCGACTCTAAGTTCTGGATGGCGTTCACCGATTTCAACGGATTTTGGTACAACCTCGTCTTCTTCATCCTGGTGGTCCTGTTCACCTATTTCTACACGGCCATCGCCATCAACCCCAACCAGATGGCTGAAGATATGAAGAAAAACGGTGGTTTCATCCCCGGAGTGAAGCCTGGCAAGAAGACCGCTGAGTATCTTGAGAACATCCTCTCCAAGATTACCCTACCTGGCTCCATCTTCCTTGCCATCGTGGCCATCCTCCCCGCCATCATCCGCTTGTTCGGTGTCAACACCCAGTTCGCTCAATTCTACGGTGGCACCTCCCTGCTCATTCTCGTCGGTGTCATCCTCGACACCCTGCAGCAAATCGAGAGCCACCTGCTCATGCGCCACTATGACGGTCTCACCAAGACTGGCCGTATCAAAGGTCGTACCTCCATGTCTATTCAGGCATAAAAAAGCAAGTTGAATGATTCTTTTAAAGACACAAGAAGAAATAGAGCTGATTCGTGACAGTGCCCGCCTCTTGGGAGAAACTCTCGCAGAGGTGGGTCGCCACATCCGTCCCGGTGTCACCACTGCCTACCTCGACAACATTGGTGAGCAGTACATCCGTGACCACGGTGCTATTCCTCTGTGCAAGGGTTTTGAGGGCTTTCCCTCGGCCTTCTGCATTTCGGTCAACGACGTTGTTGTTCATGGCATCCCCAGTAACAATGTCTTCATCAACGAAGGCGACAATGTCTCGCTCGACTGTGTCATCGAACTCAACGGATATGTCAGTGATTCGGCCTACACCTTCACCTGTGGTGAATGTTCTCCCGAAGTCCAGCGTCTCCTTAAGGTCACAAAAGAAGCACTCTACATCGGACTAGAAAAATGCAAGGCGGGTAACCGCATAGGCGACATCGGCCACGCCGTCCAACAGCATTGCGAAAAGAACGGCTACTCTGTCGTCCGCGAGCTCTGCGGTCACGGCGTGGGTTTCAAGATGCACGAAAGCCCCAATGTACCCAACTACGGGGTGCAGGGCACCGGTCCCCTCCTCAAAGAGGGCATGGTCATTGCTGTTGAACCTATGGTCTGCATGGGTTCCAAGAATGTCAAGTTCTCCAAAGAGGACGGTTGGACTTGTCGCACAAAAGACGGCAAGCCTGCCGCACATTTCGAGCATACCGTCGCCATCGGCAAAAATGGTCCCGACATCCTAACCACATTCGATTTCATTGAAAACAAATAAAAGCACGATAAGTATATATGGCAAAACAGGCATCCATACAGTTGGACGGAACCGTCATCGAATCCTTGGGCAACGCAATGTTCCGAGTTGAGTTAGAGAATGGCCATCAAATCATAGCCCACATCTCCGGTAAGATGCGCATGCACTACATCAAGATCCTCCCTGGCGACAAGGTCTCCATTGAAATGTCGCCCTACGATTTGACCAAAGGCCGTATCACTTATCGCCACAAATAAGGCGCGTGCGTGTCGAATGCTAACAAGAACAACAGATAAAAAGATAAACAAATGAAAGTAAGAGTTTCTGTAAAGAAAAGATCCCCCGAATGCAAGGTGGTCCGCCGCCACGGGGTCGTCTATGTAATCAACAAGAAGAATCCTAAGTTCAAACAAAGAC
>CAZTVH010000107.1:0-7608 GCA_964616965.1 uncultured Bacteroidaceae bacterium
CCAAGCTCTTCACCTCCCCCACCTCCAAGCATGTCAAAGAAGTGGTCAAGGCCTCTGAGCAGGGCGGTGCCTCGCTCAACATCCTCAGTGGCATCGTGGCGGGCAACATGGGCGCATTCTGGACAGGCCTCGTCTTCGTGGTGCTGATGGTCATCGCCTACACCGCCTCCAGCGCCTTCGGCCTGGCACCCGTCTTTGGCGACTACTATTCCATCTTCGCCTTCGGCCTCGTGGCCTTCGGCATGTTGGGTATGGGCCCGGTGACCATTGCCGTCGACAGCTACGGCCCCGTCACCGACAACGCCCAGAGCGTCTACGAACTCTCACTCATCGAGGACGACATCGAAAAGACCACCCGCGAAGTGAAATCCGAATTTGGCTTCACCCCCGACTTCGAAAAGGCCAAATACTATCTCGAAGCCAACGACGGCGCAGGCAACACCTTCAAGGCCACGGCCAAGCCCGTGCTCATCGGCACCGCAGTCGTGGGCGCGACCACCATGATTTTCTCCCTCATCCTTCTCATACAAAAGACCCTCGGCATCGAACCCGCCAGCATCCTCAACCTCCTCAACCCCTACAGCATCATCGGATTTATCCTGGGCGGCTGCGTCATCTTCTGGTTCACCGGAGCCTCGATGCAGGCTGTCACCACCGGCGCCAACCGTGCCGTGGAATTCATTAAAGACAACATCAAGCTCGACGCCAACGCACCCAAGAAGGCCGACACCGAGAAGAGCCAAGAAGTGGTCAAAATCTGCACCCAATATGCCCAGCGAGGCATGATAAACATCTTCATTGCCATCTTCTGCTTTGCCTTGGCCTTTGCCTGCTTCTCCTCGCCCGAAAGCATCGGCGGCCAAAACGCCGTCTGCCTCTTCATCAGCTACCTCGTCAGCATTGCCGTCTTCGGCCTCTTTCAAGCCGTCTACATGGCCAACGCCGGCGGTGCCTGGGACAATGGCAAAAAAGTGGTCGAAGTCGACATGAAGGCCAAAGGCACCCCACTGCACGATGCCAGCGTGGTCGGCGACACCGTGGGCGACCCCTTCAAAGACACCTCCAGCGTGGCCCTCAACCCCATCATCAAGTTCACCACCCTCTTCGGTGTCCTGGCGATGGAAATAGCCATCAGCGAAGGCTTCCGCAACATAGCCCCCTATTTCGGCATCGTCTTCCTGATTATTGCCCTCTACTTCGTCTACCGCTCGTTCTACAGAATGCGCATCAAGAAGTAGACACACCCACCGTCTCACACAGGCTCCACCTCCAACGTGTTTTGGGCGTGGAGCCTTTTTTTTCACCCCCGCCCCGGCAACCTATTCCCCACGGCAATCAACCCCTTTCTTCCCACCCCTTGCAGCTCCCTCCTTTGTCCTATTGATAATCACCCGTTTAAAGGTAGTATTCCACTCACTTAGCGGACATGGAGCGGGTATCGGGCGGATATGAAGCGGCTAAACGAGGGAGCAACCCTAAGGGAGGGACGGGCTCCACAAGACGAAAATAGTTAAAAAAACATAAATATCGAGGGCCAAGTGCAACAAAAACGGCTTTTCTCAGTCTATACATTGCACAAGGCACAGAGGCAAGCCCACAAAGGGAGACAACAATAGTTGCGAAAAAAATGTGGATGGCATACAATAAATAATAAAAAAGGACGTTTAACAAGATTAAATATATACTACACGATAATCGCACCATGAGAAACAACTCTACACAGCTCAAAAAGGCGTTGGCAATGACCGTGATGGGTCTATTCGCGATGATGGCAGGCAAGGGATGGGCCCAGTGTCCCCAAATCACCATCAACGAGAAGTACGACCACACCCGTTCGGCATTGTGTGTTGCCAACGGTTGGGACACTACAGTGGACTGCCGCAACGCAAGCTTGATACTGAATGCCACCTATTTCATCACGGCAGAAAAGTTCAACGGCACCTATCTAGTGGAGGAAATACCCTACAACCCGGTGGACACGACGTTCCATGCCGGCAACCTGTTGAACATCTCCAACGACGACGTGTGGGAAGGCTCGGCCATACAATTCCCTTTCACCTTCATGTACTTTGGCTACCCCTACACCCAAGCAGTGGTGGGTTCCAACGGCCTGGTGTCGTTCAACAGTTCGTATATCGGTCAGGGCTGCGCCTATTACTATTCTGTGCCCATCCCCTCCCCGTCGTTCCCATCGCTGAACGCCATCTACGGGGTGTATGAGGACATAGACCCGCGAGGTCTGTCGACAGGGCAGGGCATGTTCCGCAGCGTGGGCGGCACCTATCCCTGCCGCTATCTCTGTGCCAGTGTGAACGAGGTGCCGTTATTCCCCTACAGCAGCAATGGCAACAACCGATGCACCTATCAGATAGTCTGCTACGAGGGTACCAATATTATCGAAGTGCACGTCAAGCAGCGCAGCTGTTGTTCCACCACCAACAACGGCAAAGGAATTATAGGCATCCAGAATGCCACGGGACAGACACAGGTGTCTCACTTCCACGAATTCAACTATTTGGGAGACCCAACATACTATATCGAGCCCAACTCGCCAGGAGCTTTTGTGGCTCCGAACCGTGGCAACGATGCTGGCGGATGGACCGGCACGACCAGCTACGAGGCATGGCGGTTCACCCCACAAGGGTCGACGACAAAGAACATCTTTTGGTGGCGGCTTTTTGAGGATGAGAACGGCAACATCATCGACTCGGTGCAGCTGACCAGCAATCAAGGCGACACCAACGGCTATTACTTGAACACGGAACACACCATGGTGCATGTAACCCCCACTCGCACTACAAAATATGTGGTGCAGTGCCGATATAAGGGTGCCAACGGGCACTGGTACGGTGTGGACAGAATGAGTATGCGCGACACTATCACCATAGGATTGGACACCTCCAACAGGATGACGCTGCGGGCAGACGACACCATCCTCGCCGAGGGCGAACGGACCAGAGTGTATCTAACCTACCCCGAAACACAAACACTCGACTCCTGCTCATGGCTGGTGAGAAAACGTATCAACGGAATCGACACCCTCATGCCCCCAACGGCACTGACAAACTATTTCACCAGTGTGATATTCAACAACGACCCCGACATGATGGTGCAAAACCAGACCGACAGCAGCTATGTGTTTTGCAACCCCACTTTCAAAAACGGTTGCCGAAACTACGACAGCATCTTGATACAGACCTTCCCCAACTACGACTTCTACGACACGATAGGCCTATGCCGTGGCGAAAGTGTCGACTGGTGCGGAATCCACTTCAATGCGCCACAGCACACGCTCGACACGTCGAAGCACTACTACTCGGTGCATGAGAGCGACAGCAACCGCCACCTGCACCTAGTGGTGTCGGACCTGAGCTACCATACCGACACGGTGCTGGACTGCAAGCCCTACACTTGGCTTAACGGACGCACCTATTCGGCTAACAACGAGGACACCCGCGCCACCGATACCGTGCACCTGAAGAACGATTGGGGCTGCGACAGCATAGTGACGCTCGACTTCACCATCATACCCATGAAGGCTATAATCGAGCACTCGCCCGAAGTGGCCACGATCGACGAGCTGACCATTGAACTGCGCGACCGCAGCTACGGCCACGACACCCGCAAATGGCTGCTGCCCGACGGGCAGACCAGCCAGCTGCCGGAGACCAGCATCATCTTCCCCCTCGACGGCGAGGATACGATGACGGTGCAGCTGGCGGTGCACAACAACTACGGTTGCGACGACACGGCCACGACCGTGATACCGCTACACAAGGTGTCGTACTATGTGCCCAACGTGTTCACCCCCGACCGCAACGACAACTACCGCTGGGCCCCTTCGATACAGGGCAATGCCAACGAGATACAGGTGTGGATATACAACCGTCGCGGTATGCAGGTGTGCTATTTCCAAGGCTCGGAAGGCTATTGGGACGGTTTGGACATGTCGGGGCACCGCTGCCCACAAGGCACATATGTCTACATCATCCGCTACCGCAACACGCTCAACCCCGAAGTCACTCAGGAGGTGAAGGGCACCATCACGTTGTTGCGATAAAAAGAGCTATCACGTTGTTTCGTAATAACGCGATAACGTAATCATGTATCAATACAATAAAAGAATGAAAATCGCAGTAGTAGGAGCCACTGGATTGGTTGGTGGCGTAATGTTGCAAGTGTTGGAAGAGAGAGGCTTTGCCAAGCATGAGATACTGGCGGCAGCCTCGCCCAAGTCGATAGGCAGACAAATCATCTTTGCCGGTCGCAAGCTGACTGTAATGAGCGTGGAGGATGCCATCGCTGAGAAGCCTCAATACGCCATCTTTTCGGCAGGGGCTTCCACCTCGCGACAGTATGCTCCGCTGTTTGCCGCCGTGGGCTGCACGGTGGTGGACAACTCGTCGTGCTGGAGGATGGACAAGGAGGTGCCGCTAGTGGTGCCTGAAATCAACATGGATGCCGTCACCCCCGACAACCGCATCATTGCCAACCCCAACTGCTCGACGATACAGATGGTGCTGGCAGTGTCGCGCCTCCACTGGAAATACCGCATCAAACGCATTGTCATCTCCACCTATCAGAGCATCACAGGCACGGGCATCAAGGCCGTGCGCCAACTGGAGGCCGAAGAGGAGTTCAGCTTCAGCCACCACACGCCCAGCGCACTATTGCGCAAGGCTATCCAACGTGAGTTGGGCGAGGCCTACCAACCGGCCTACCCCAACCAGATATACCGCAACCTGTTTCCTCATGGAGGAGACTTCCTGCCTGACGGCTACACTACCGAGGAGCAGAAACTGGTGGACGAGACTCGCAAGATATTGGGCGACGAGACCATACAGGTGAGCGCCACGGTGGTGCGCGTACCCGTGGTGGGCGGACACAGCGAGGCGGTGAACATTGAGTTTCACAACGAGTACGACCTCGACGAAGCCCGTCAACTGATTGCCGACACACCGGGCGTTGTCGTGTGCGACGACCCAGCGAAGAACCTCTACCCCACCCCTGTGATGGCACACCACCGAGACGAGGTGTTTGTGGGCCGCATCCGCCGCGACACCACCCAGCCCCGCACGCTCAACCTGTGGGTGGTGGCCGACAACCTGCGCAAGGGTGCCGCCACCAATGCCATACAGATACTCGAAAAACTAACAAACTAACAAATGAAGACCAAGCATTTTTTCCCCCTACTGCTGGCCATGCTGGCACTCTGTTCATGCGGCAAGAAAGTATTGCTGGACGAGACCCGCACCTTCGCCAACGACACATGGCTGCGTTTTCAGCCCGAACAGTTTGAAGTGACACCTCACAGCACAGACGACTGCTACAACCTCATTGTCACCATCACGGTCGACACCAGCCGTTTCCACGAGAACGGACTTCCCATATTAATGGAACTGGACAATGCCAACCACGAGAAGCGCACACTTTTCGCCACACTAGTGCTACGCAACCATAACGGCAACTGGATGGGACACTTCGACGACCACGGCAACCTAGTAGTCACCCAAACAGTGCGCCAATATCTCTTCTTCAGCTCCACTGCCACCCATTCCCTCAGTCTGGGCCAACGTACCAGCAAATACGAGATTCGCGGCATCCGCAACCTCAACCTCAAAGTGGAAAAAGCAAAGCTGGAATACCCTGAATAAAGTTGAAAGTTGAAAATTGAAAGTTGAAAATTAGCTGCCGCTTTATGAATAGAAAATTGAGAATTGAAATTATCTAGGTGCGGCAGCCCTTTTCAATTGTCAATTTTCAATTAAAATATGATTGACTCTTCCATCAACAAGCACATCGACCGCATAGCCCTCAAGCTGAAGACCATTCCTGAGAACCCCGGAGTGTATCAGCATCTCGACGAGGAGGGCAATGTCATCTATGTGGGCAAGGCACGCAACCTGCAACGGAGGGTCAGTTCCTATTTCTCGCATTACGAGGACAAGAGCGCGAAGATACGGATGCTGGTGCGCCACATCTATGACATCCGCGTCACGGTGGTCGCCACCGAGGTGGACGCACTGCTGCTGGAGAACAACCTCATCAAACGCTACCAGCCCCGCTACAACAGCATGCTCAAGGACGACAAGTCCTACCCCTACCTCTGCATCACCGACGAGGAGTACCCGCGTCTGCTCTTCACCCGCAACCACCATACCAAAGGGCAGTATTTCGGCCCCTACCCCAACCAGCGCATCATGCGCGAGCTGCAGGACATCATCGACCAGCTCTTCTCCTACCGCAAGTGCAACAAAATGCAGCACAAGCCCTGCATGAAGCACCAGATAGGCCTTTGCAAAGCCCCCTGTGCCGGGCTGCAAAGCCACGAGGAATACATGGCGGACATCGAGAACATCCGCCGCATACTAAAAGGCGACTTTGCCGACATAGTAGAAGAGATGAAACGGCAGATGCTCTCCTTAGCCGACCAACTGCGTTTCGAAGAGGCCGAAATGATGAAACGCCGCATCCGACGATTGGAAGAATACCAAAGTCGCTCCACCGTGGTCAACACCTCCGTGAAGGACGTGGATGTATTTGGCATCGTGTCGGACGAGAAATATGCCTACGTCAACATGATGCGCATCAAGAACGGCAGCATCATCTACAGCTTCTCACACGAGGTGAAGAAACAGCTGGACGAGACCGACGAGGAGATTCTCTCCACTGCCATCCCCACCCTGCACGAACGCACCGAGAGCACCGCCCGCGAGGCAGTGCTGCCCTTCCATGTGGCAGACCTGCCCGAAGAGTATCTCAAGCAGACCGTTCCCACCCGTGGCGACCGCTTGCAGCTGCTTGAACTCTCGCTGCGCAATGTCAAGGCCTACCAAATACAGTGTCGTCACCAACGCGCCTTGGTCAACCCCGACGAGGGCGAGCTGCACCGCAAGCACCAGCACCTGCTCGAACGCATACAAAAGGCGTTGAACCTGCCCATGCTGCCCGTCAATATCGAGTGCTTCGACAACTCCAACATACAGGGAGCCTACCCCGTGGCAGCTATGGTGCGCTTCACCAATGGCAAGCCCAACCGCAAGGAGTATCGCAAATTCGACATCAAGACTGTCGAAGGCCCCGACGACTATGCCTCTATGGCAGAGGTTGTTTTTAGGCGATACAAACGCCTCTCCGACGAAGGGCAGCCCCTGCCCCAACTGCTTGTTGTCGACGGTGGTGCGGGACAGATGGAAGTGGCACGACAGGTCATCCAAGACCAGCTGCACCTCGAAATCCCCATCGCAGGCCTTGCCAAAGACGACCGCCACCACACCTCCGAGCTCCTCTACGGATTCCCGCCCAAGGTGGTAGGACTCAAGCCCACCGACCCCCTCTTCCACCTCTTGGAACAGATACAGAACGAGGTGCACCGCTTTGCCATCACCTTCCACAAGGACAAACGCAGCAAAGGCACCTTCCGCACCCAGCTCACCGACATCCCCGGCATCGGCGACAAGACCGCCCGCGACCTACTCCTGAAATTCGGCAGCGTGAAAGAAATAAAACTCCAAACCGAAGGCGACCTCGCCAAAGTCGTCGGCCCCGCCAAAGCAAAAAAAATAGTAAAGTTCCTCAATTAACCTAAAACGGTCATTAGCGTTTTTA
>CAZTVH010000108.1:0-7579 GCA_964616965.1 uncultured Bacteroidaceae bacterium
CCTTATTTAGTTATATTGTTAACGATTGTGACACTTTTTTATGGTTATATCTCATTAAAATATATCAACTCTATTTGTAATTTGTTGATTGTACAACAATTGGCTTTGTTGTTAATGAAAATGGACATGTATTAACTATGTAGGGGATGTTGCGGCTTGATTTATGGGCTGAGATACAGTGTGATATGCTATCGACACAATAAACTGGGCTGTCTTGCGTTTATGAGGGTGTATCTTTTAATCGTTGATTGCTATGGAAGTTTATCGTCATGAGGTGAAGTATTACGAGTGCGACCGGATGGGGATTACGCACCACTCGAATTATGTGCGGTTTATGGAGGAGGCACGGGTGGACTGGATGGACCAACTGGGCTATGGTTTTGACCGCATGGAGGCGGAAGGGGTGGTGTCGCCCGTGGTGAGCGTGGAGTGCGTATACAAGCATCCGACCACCTTTAAAGACTTGATCGACATCGAGGTGCGTGTGGTGGAAACTAGTGCGCTGAAGATTACCTTCGGCTACACTATGCGTGCCAATGGCCGCGTGGTCTGCACCGCCCGCAGCGTCCACTGTTTCATGGAGAACGGCCGCCCGGTGCAGCTCGCCCAGCGTTTTCCGCAGCTCTACGATGCCATCCTCCAATTGCCTTCCGACTAACCCTCTTCGTTTTCCGCTACTTCCTCCGTTATCTGCTCATTATCCGCTTGTTCTCCGATTTATCTCCGTTTCGGGGAACGGATAACGGCTCCACAATCGGTGTGAAGGGGCACGAAGCTGTGGGGAGCGGCACGAAGCGGTAGGATGCGGTAAGGGCAAAAAGGCAAAGCTGTTTTTCGTAGTGCGAGCGAAATGTGTGGTGGCGACTGCGGTCTGGACGGGGTGTGTTTGGGTTGCCATGTTGCGTCCCTATCGGGACGCAGTTGCTTGCTACGGATAATTACCACGATGTGCCTGAGGTATGTACGGTGTAGCGGGGCTGCCGAAATGCCTAGGTGTCGGTTCGGGTTGGCTTGAAGGTAATAGGGGTCCTATGAATATTTTTACATTCGTCTGTGTGTAAATCAATTATTTTGTGTAAATTTGCAGGCGAAAAATATATTGTCATGGACGGAAGTATTGTTAAGCAAGAGTTTGATTTACATTTCGGTATCAACGATAAAGGGGGCTTGTATTTTGCACCCGGAAGGGTTAATCTGATAGGAGAGCATACCGACTATAACGGTGGATTTGTGTTTCCCGGAGCTGTGCAGCAGGGTATTATGGCAGCGGTGTGTCCTAACGATGAGCGTTGCGTAAGGCTGTGGGC
Source organism: uncultured Bacteroidaceae bacterium (assembly GCA_964616965.1). Taxonomy (GTDB): domain Bacteria; phylum Bacteroidota; class Bacteroidia; order Bacteroidales; family P3; genus Colimorpha. The sequence continues at coordinate 1,308 of CAZTVH010000108.1, forward strand.
GAAAGACTTGCGGCTAGGGTGCAAGTTCGACCTCGACGATGAGAAGGGGCCGGGGGAGACGCATTTCCGCTATGTGTATGGCGTGGTGCGCGAGATGATGGCAAGAGGGGTGAAGGTGGAGGGGTTCGACGCGGTGTATGCCGGCGATGTGCCGCTGGGTGCGGGCATGAGCTCGTCGGCGGCGTTGGAGTGCTGTTTTGCCTTTGCCCTCAATGACTTGTTTGGCGGAGGGCTCGACCGCATGGAGCTGGCCCGCGTGGGGCAGGCAACGGAGCATAAGTATGTAGGCACGATGTGCGGCATCATGGACCAGTTTATTTCGATGCACGGACGCGAGGGCAGCCTGGTGAGGCTGGACTGCCGCAGTGGCGAGTTTGAGTATTTCCCGTGGAACCCCAAGGGCTACAGGCTGGTGCTGGTGAACAGCTGCGTGAAGCACGAGTTGGTGGGGTCGCCCTATAACGACCGTCGCCGCAGCTGCGAGCGGGTGGCGCAGTTGGCGGGAGTGGAGACCCTGCGCGACTGCACATGGGAGAAGCTGGAAGGGCTGAAGGGCCAAATCGACGGCGAGGACTATCTGCGTGCCAAGTATGTGCTGGGCGAGTACGACCGCGTGATGGCGGTGTGCGATGCCTTGCAGCGGGGCGACTATGAGACCGTGGGGCAGCAGATGTATCTCACCCACGAGGGGTTGAGCAAGGACTATGAGGTGAGCTGCGAGGAGATAGACTTTCTGGTGGAGGTGGCGCGGCGCTGCGGTGTGACGGGTTCACGCATCATGGGCGGCGGCTTTGGCGGCTGTACTATCAACTTGGTGAAGGACGAATGCCACGATGAGTTTGTCGCTGAGGTGCAACGGGACTACAGGGAACGTTTCGGCATGGAGTGCAAGGTTATCCCCGTGGTGATAGGCGAGGGGGCGAGGAAAGTGAAAAGTGAAAATTGAAAAGTGAAAATTGAAATAATTATGAGTCGATATTTATTGGTTTTTGCATCATTCCTTCTAGCTTGTCTGACCATGAGCCAGGCGGGTGCCAAGGAGCAGAAGTTTACGTTGAGGTCGCCCAATGGGAAGTTGGTGACGCATATTGTGGCTACTGAGAAGGATGAGATTACCTACGACATTGTGTATAACGGGGTGACAGTCATGCTGCCTTCGCATTTGGGGCTGAACCGAGCGTACGAGAAGGGGGTAGTGAGTGCCATGCCGGTGAGCAAGTCGTCGACCCGCACTATCGACGAGGTGGTTGCCTCGCCCTTTACCCGACAGGCGACGATGCGCAACCACTGCAACGAACTGACGTTGAAGGTGGGGAAGGACCTCTGTGTCGTGTTCCGTGCCTATGACGAGGGCATCGCCTACCGCTACCAGATACTGCAGCCGTGCAAGGTGCGGTTCGAGAAGGTGGAGTATAACTTTGCCAACGACTATGAGGCGACGGTGCCATACGTTATCAATTTCGACGAGAAGAACCACGACGTGCAGTATACCTCATCGTTCGAGAACCTGTACACCACCCTGCCACTCTCGAAACTGGACACGCGGAGGCTCTGCTTCCTGCCGCTGCTGGTGCATGCGTCGCACGGGGTGAAGGTGTGCCTCACCGAGTCGACGCTGACGGACTATCCCGGCCTGTACCTCAAGGCTATGGGGACCACCAAGCCAGAGAGCCTGCCGGGCTTTAGGCTGGAGGGCGAGCATGCCCCCTATCCTAAGACATTGGAGCAGGGCGGGCACAACAACCTGCAGATGATAGTGAAGGAGCGCGAGGAGTATATCGCCGAGGTGAACAAGGAGACGGTGATGCCGTGGCGCATAGCTATGGTGGCGAAGAACAGCACCGAGCTGGCGATGAACAATATGAGCTATCTGCTGGGCGAACCTTGCAAGGTGGCAGACATCAGCTGGATAAAGCCCGGCAAGGTGGCATGGGACTGGTGGAACAACTGGAACATTGGCGGTGTGGACTTTAAGGCCGGCATCAACAACGAGACCTACAAGTACTACATCGACTTCGCCTCGAAGAACGGCATCGAGTATGTCATCCTCGACGAGGGTTGGGCGGTGAACAAGCAGGCGGACCTCTTTCAGGTGGTGCCGGAGATAGACCTGCCCATGCTGGTGCAGTATGCCAAAGAGCGGAACGTGGGGCTGATACTATGGGCAGGCTACTACGCCTTCGACCGCGACATGGAGCATGTGTGCCAGCACTACAGCGCGATGGGCATCAAGGGCTTTAAGATTGACTTTATGGACCGTGACGACCAGATAGTCACCCAGTTCTATAAAAGGGCTGCCGCCATGTGTGCCAAGTACCACCTGTTGGTTGACTTCCACGGGGCATTCAAGCCCGCGGGATTGAACCGCACCTACCCCAATGTGCTCAACTTCGAAGGAGTGGCAGGCTTGGAGCAGCTGAAGTGGGCACCCGCCACATGGGACCAAGTGCAGTACGACACCGAGCTGCCCTTTATCCGCCAGACTGCAGGGCCGATGGACTACACCCAAGGGGCGATGCACAATGGTGCCAAGGGCTGTTACTACCCCTGTTGGAGCGAGCCGATGAGCCAAGGCACGCGCTGCCACCAGCTGGCGCTGTATATCGTGCTGGAGTCGCCGCTGAACATGCTGTGCGACTCGCCGACCAACTATGAGAAAGAGCCCGACTACACCCGCTTTGTGGCAGAGATACCCACGGTGTGGGACGAGACGCGTGTGCTGCAGGGCGAGGTGGGAGAATATATCGTCACCGCTCGGCGCAAAGGCGACGTGTGGTATATCGGCGGCATCACCAACTGGACGGAACGGGACATAACGATAAGACTGTCGGATATAGGATTGCAAGACGCGGGTGTATTGTTTTACTTCGACGGAGCCAACGCCCATCGCAAGGGCAGCGACTATGATGTAGTATTTGAGAATGGCATTGGCCCGGAGGATATGAAGATACATCTTGCTCCGGGAGGGGGATTTGTGGCACGGCTGGAGGGATTTTGAATAGTTGAAAGTTATTGAATGCGTGAATGTGTGAATGCGTGAATGCTTGAATGTGTAAATAGGTGAATCTTTGACTAACGAATTAACACATTCAAGCATTAACACATTCAAATTTGACTTTTGTCCCACTCAGGCGTATAATAGGGCAAAAACACCCAAGACCCCATGATACCAACTGAGAAGGACATAATAGCACGATGCCAGCAGGGCGACACAACGGCTTTCCGGTATGTGGTGGAGCAGTACCAGACGATGCTCCTCACCCTGGGGCTGAAGATGCTGGGCGACGAGGAGGAGGCTAAGGACATTGTGCAGGACACCTTTCTTAGAGCGTGGGAGCACATAGGGCAGTACGACTCGCGCTATGCCCTTTCGACATGGCTTTACACCATTGCCTCACGGCTGTGCATGACCCGCATGAAACGGATGCGGCGCATGGCTCCGTTGCCCGAAGATGAACAGGTGTTGCGACGCTATATGAACGAGATGGACGGCCAACGTCAGCTGGAAAATAGCGAGCTGGCGGCTATAGTGCGTGTGCTTGCCGAGGGCTTGGGTGCCAAGCAACGGGCTGTATTCACCCTTTGTCACTTGGAAGGGTTGGACAACCAAGAGATAGAGGAACGGACGGGGCTGGATGCACGGCAGGTGAAAAGCAACCTGTATGTTGCCCGTCAGATTGTAAAACAACGACTAAAACAAATGGGATATGAATAAGATGGAGACATTGCTGGACAGCCTGCAACGGCAGCAGGCGCAGATTGAGGACAAAGAGGCGTTTGCCGACATGGTGATGGAGCGGATTGAAGGAGTGGATGATTACATACCCCGCCACTATCGTGGCACTCCGCTAAGAACATACCCCGGCCTTACGGCCACCCCTCTCAAGAGGGGACGGGGGCGGCTGACTCGGCAAGATAATTCTCAATTCTCAATTCTCAATTTTCAATTCGCAACTCGTGCTGCTGCCAGTGTTGCCTTGGTTGTGCTGGTGGGGCTTTTCGTCATGCTACATACCCAGCCCGCCGGCTCTGCCGAATTGCTGGCGAACAATCGGCAAAATATAGACAAGTATAGGATTGACCTTTCCCAAATACCCACCGACGGCACCTCCCGGGACATGTATAGGCGCTATCAGGAGGCAAAGCGGGAACAAATGTTTTATCATCACGAATTAATCAAGTATAGCCATGAAAACATGTAAAGTGATATTGGCCGCCGTGTTGGCAGCGCAGCTGCTGGCGGCCTGCTCCGATGGAGAGATACAGATGACCACCACCATCAACCGCAACGGCTCGTGCCAACGCATGGTGACCTTTGCTGCCGACTCGGCGGCCCTGGTGGGCAGCTACGATGCTTCCACACCGATGGCACACCTGCTGACTGACAGCGCGTGGAGCAAGACATGGTGCCTCAAAGGCGACACCGCCCGCCATGCCTACCCCATGGCACCAGAACGGTACGGCACGGTCCGCGCCTCGTTGCCAAAGGACTGGCCGAGCGACACGCTGCGGGTTTGTGCCGAGCGTCGGTTTGCCTCGGTGGAAGAGATGGGCAGCACCCCTCTGTTGATGCTCGGCGACAAGCCGTTGATGGCGCAGGTGTCGCTTAAGAAACGTTTCCGCTGGTTCTACACCGACTACGTCTATGAAGAGACCTATCCCATCCAAGGGCAGATGTTCTCCTATTCGCTCAATAGGTTTATTGAGGACGATGTGGCATCCTATTGGTTCACGGGAGAGCCCGACTTGATGCAAGGCCACTCGCCTGCCGAGAAGAAGGAGACCGACGACATGATTGAAGAACAATGCAACCGCTGGCTGGTGGCAAACTATGTGGCAGCGGCGTTCGACGCGGTGGCAGATGGCTACGACAGCCTTCCCAATATGCCTATGGACAAGTCGGCCTACTTGACCCATCGCGACTCGATAGTCAACTATGCCCTCGATTGCCAATTCACATTCGGAGATAATGTTGATACCCTTTTCAGCGGCTATTTCCATAGTCGGGCTTACGAAGAAGCCTTTGCATCATCGAAGATTGAGCAGCAGCTGGATGCCAAGCTGGATGGCTTTGTAGAACTGATGGAGATTAAAGTCGACTGCCGATTGGTGCTACCGGGGACGATACGGGATGCTGGAAACGGGGTGCTGGAACAGGGCGCGGTGCGTTATCGCCTGACGGGCAACCGCCTTATACCGCACGACTACACGATTGCCGCCACCTCGCGCGCCACCAACATCTGGGCGTTTATACTTACGGCACTAATGCTGCTTGCCGCCATTATCGGGCTGAAAGCGAAAGCAAAGTGATGGCGGATGGCGTAACTATATGAGATTATCATTCCATTAGTTAGCAATTAATATAGTACGACTTTTTTTCTGAACGGAAAAAAAGTCGTACTTTTGCAGCCCCAAATATAACTAACCGACATGATGGAATTGAAAGAGTCATTAAAGAATTTGGTCTTTGACAAGAGCGACCTCAAGCAGCAGGTATATCAGGCCACTAAGGAAACATTTGAAATGTTCCGCAACACTACGCGCGAACTTATGTCGCTGTTCGAAGAACAGGCACACAAGGAGGAACGCAACGTGCATTTCAGTTTCACCGACCATGGCGACTTTGAGTTTGAGGTGAAGTTCGCGGGCGACGTGTTGGTGTTTGTCATGCACACCAATGTGTTCGAGTTCTCGCGTGACCACCAGGTGATGAAATCGCCCTACATCCGCGAGGACAAGCGGCGCTCGTACTGCGGCGTGATACGCATCTACAACTTCTTGGCCGACTCGTTTGTCTACAATCGCGACCAAGATTTGGGGTATATGATTGGACGTGTGTTCGTTAATAACGAAAAGCACTATTTTATTGAGGGCAAACGTGAGTTGGGTATGCTATACAATAATTTCAATACTTCGCTGATTACCAACGAGTCTGTGCAAAGTATAGTGGAGTCGGCTATCGAATACACCACCAATTTTGATTTATTAACACCTCCATACGATGAAGTGAAGCTGGTTTCGGTAGGGGAGATGCGGTGCGATTTGGATAAAAAATCACTGGTCACTGGCAAGCGTTTAGGCTTTAGGTTTCAAGCAGATACAGATTAATTAAGATTTTTTATCAACACTATATGTGAAAAATTATTTTGCCATGTCGGAAAATGTTCGTAATTTTGCAACCGCTTTTGAGAGATTTTAAAGGCAAGAACAGTTTGTCCGTTCGTCTAGTTGGCCTAGGACGTAATATTTTCATTCTTAAAATCGCTGGTTCG
>CAZTVH010000109.1:0-7497 GCA_964616965.1 uncultured Bacteroidaceae bacterium
GAGGACATCGACTTCTCGGTGGTCATCTTCGGCAGCCCCGGATTGTTTTCAAACCGCGAGGTGTACAAGCTTCTTGACGAGAAGATGAAGACTTGCAAGAAGCCTATCTTCCCCGTGCTGCCTTCTATCATCAATGTGAAGGAGGAGATACAGGAGTTTATCGACCGTGGCCGCATCAACTTCCCCGAAGAGTGTGTGTTGGGCAACGCCCTATGCAAGGTGTACAACACGCCCAAGCCACAGCCTGAGAATGTGGAGCAGCCCGTTATCGACGTGGAGCGCATCCGCAAGACGGTGGACCGCTGCAAGAGCGGCTATATGGAGATTGCCGACTACAACGAGCTTCTGGACGCTGCCGGCATCAGCCGCAAGAAGAGCGTGGAGGTAGACAAGGTGGAAGATGCCATCGCCTTCGCCAAGGAGGTGGGCTGCAGCAAGGATGTACCGCTGGTAATGAAGGTGGTAGGTCCGTTGCATAAGAGCGATGTGGGTGGCGTGACCCTTGGCGTGAAGGACCTTGAGACGGTGGAGAAAGAGTTCCATCGCCTTATCGTCATTCCCGAGACTTACGCCGTGGAGATGTACCCCATGCTGGACGGCACGGATGTGTATATCGGTGCCATCAAAGACCCGAAATTCGGTCATCAGATATTCTTCGGCCTGGGCGGCATCTTCATCGAGGTGCTGAAAGACGTACAAAGTGCGTTGGCACCCATCACCGCTGCTGAGGCTAAGGAGATGCTGACCAAGCTGCGCGGCTACAAGATACTGGAAGGCGTTCGCGGACAGGAGCCCGTGAACATTGACCTCTATGCCGAGCAGGTGGCACGCGTGAGCGCACTGGTGCAGGCCGCTCCCGAAATTGCGGAGATGGACCTCAACCCATTGCTTGGCAACCCGCGCTATGTCACCGCCGTTGACGCGCGTATCCGCCTTGAGAAATAATTGTCTAAGACAGCTAATAAGTATAAGGTCGTCCATTGCTTGGACGGCCTTATATTTATAAATATTTGTATCACTATGGAAATGAATACTTTTTGTGGGACTGGCTGTTGCACCCATTGTGCCCAAAGGGGCTGTGAGTGCCCTGGTTGTATGGACAGCGATGGGCATCCTTGTGGCGGTAGGTGCTTTATCGCTGAGTTGGTTAAATCGGAAGGCTTAGAGGCCTTCTCTTCGTTGAAGAAATCATTGATTGCCGAAATCAATGCATTGGGCGTTTCTGGTCTCCATGTTTCCGATTTGAATCTGTTGAGCGGTGCCTACGTCAATCTGGCTTATCCTCTTCCGAGCGGATGCTGCGTGCCCTTTTTAGACGATAAGAGTGTCTATCTTGGCAATCAGATAGAGGGTGCTGGGAACGGCCGTTGTTTTGGTGTTGTAGCCGACCCCTCCTTTGTGCTTGTCTGCACATATGGCGAGAATGGGGCAGACCCCGAACTCGTGCTGTACAAGCGTTTACAAAAATAAGCCCCATATCAGTATTAAGCTGATGATATGAAAAGAGCGGTTATTACACCATGCTACATGTGCGATAAAGTCCCTTCGAGACAGAAACTTTCGTCAAATGCTGTGTAAACAAAAGCCTCATCCAAGCGAACTTGAATGAGGCTAAGTACATTTGGGGCCGTCAAGCCGCTTTTCGCGGACTCTTTTAGATTAGTCATCAACGTGGGTCACATTGCCACGGAGGTCGAACTGGATTTCCAGTCCATTGGTGAGAGTCACTTCGTAGCCGCCTCTCAGCTTTTCGCAGTCGATAATGAGTTGCTTTGGGAAGCGTTCAACGACGTAGCGGGTGATGTAGCCAGGCACAAGGGTGACGGGCAAGCCGTCAGTACACTTCATCTCTTTCCAGATGCCTTTGATGTTGAACTCAATTAGGGTGCCGTCGGAGAGCAGGACCTCGTACTCTAAGCCGTCGATGTAGGCGAAGTCGATAGCGCAAGAGGGCCAATGCTTCTGAATGAGTTCGATGGCAGGCTGAGGAAGTTTGTCGGGGTTGATTACGCGTTTGCGCGCTTGTGTGCTGGCACTGCCGACTAAAAGGACAAGGGTTAGAAGGGTGAAAATAATCTTTTTCATAATGTGTGTTTTTTATTGATTAATAACTTTTTAATTATGTGCTGTGGGTCGGTTCACAACTCTTCTGACTCGATTGAAACGAGGGCTTTTTTGCCACTGGTGGTGCCAGTGTAGAGGTAGCGCAGTCCACGGTTGGTCTCTTTAAGCGTTCTTATCATCCTAACGAAGGAGGGGTCACTGCTAGTGGTAAGCATTTCGCGCACGGCATCATGGTTCTGATTGGCACTGGATTCCATTTCGTTGATGTCAAACAGGTCCTCGTCGCAGTCGAAGTAGTATGTAAAATAGCTGCTGTCGAGTTCCACGCGTGAGCAGACCATTCCTTCGGAGTAGGTCATGGGTAATTGCAGTTGCATAGCCTGAATGGAGGACTGCAGATAGGCCTCTGGGTCACCCGTGAATGAGGGCATATTGTCGGAGAGCTCTTGGCAGGAGAAGAAGAGTGTGATGGGGTCGCTGCCTGATGTAGTAAAGACTACCTTTAGGTCCGCTTCTGCTTTCACGATAGCGTTGATGAGCTGTCGGAAGCTCTCGTCGCTGTTGCTGCGGTAGTTGTCGAGCATGTATTGGTGAAACAGCTCTTGGTTTGAAGTAAAGGATTGGATGTCGAATATGCCGGTCAGGGTGTAGTAGAAGGTGACTATCGACCCATCATATTCCGCCTTGTCCATGTGGCCGATGGCCCCTAAAGGAATGGGACATTCATCATTGAGGCTATTGATTAGCAGACGGAGATGCTTCTGATAGTCGTTTTGGCAGGCTGTCAGTGTGAGCACCAGCAGGGCAGCCGTGAGGAATGGGCGGAGGCTCTTCATGGGTTGTAGGCAGTGTTAGATTACTTATCAAAAGAAAGTTTCATGGCGGTAGACTGGTTGGCAGGCATACCGTTGAGGAACACTTGGCGTATGCGGGTGTGGAGCGTCTGCCCTTCGAGGGGGCTCCAGCCGCATTTGTATAGGATGCTGTCGTGGGTGATAGGGGTCTCACCCTTCTCAACAATCACTAGGTCGGCATAGTAGCTTGAACGGATGAATCCGCGCTTCTCGATGCCGAAGATAGTGGCAGGGTTGTGGCACATTTTCTCTACGATAAGGGGTAGCCATTCGTGCAACACCTCGTCGTGGTCGTCGCGTTCTGTGGCGGCGGGGTTGAAAAAGCCTTCCAGCATCATCTGCAGGCTGTGCTGTATGCTGGGGATGCCGCTTGGCGCGTCGAAATAGCGTTGTTGCTTGCTCTCCCATGTGTGAGGAGCGTGGTCGGTGGCAATGGTGTCGATGGTGCCGTCAATCAGGCCGCTCCACAATGCCAGTCGGTCGTCGTTGCTCTTGATGGCTGGGTTGCACTTAATCTGGTTGCCCAACGTGGCGTAGTCGCGGTCGTCGAACCAGAGGTGGTTGGGTGTCACCTCGGCGGTGATATGCTTTTCCTCCAGGGTCTTATTGCTCAAGAGCGACAGTTCGGTAGCGGTGCTGATATGGGCGATATGGAGGTGTGTGCCATGTTTGCGGGCACGCTCGACGGCCTTGTATGTCGATACAAAGCAGGCCTCCGTGTTGCGAATTTTTGGGTGCAGAGCGGCAGTTTCCTGCTCGGTGCCGGCAAATTCAAGCTTATAGTTACGCAGGTTGGCGGCAACGATAGACTCCTCCTCGCAGTGGGCAACAATCAGTTTGTGACTTTCCTTAAACAACTTTTCCAATGCCGTTTCGCTGCTTACCAGCATATTGCCGGTGCTGCTGCCCAAAAACAGCTTGATAGCTGCATAGCGGTCAGCGGGGATGGAGAGCAGTGTGTCGATGTTGTCGTTGGTCGCGCCCAGCATAAAGGCGTAGTTCACTGCGCTCTTCTGTGCGGCTATCGCCTCTTTCTCCTCCAAGGCCTCCAATGTGGTGGTCTGCGGTTTGGTATTGGGCATGTCTACGACCGAGGTCACTCCGCCTGCCAAGGCGGCACGGCTCTCGGTGGCAAAGTCGGCCTTTTCGGGGAACCCTGGGTCGCGGAAATGGACATGGGTGTCGATAATGCCCGGCAGGATATAGCAACCGTTGGCCTCGAACACCTGCGGCTTGCGCAGCAAGTTCTCGTTCTCCACCAAACGACCGTCATGTATGAAAAGGTCCCGTGTCTCCAGGGACCCTTCGTTGACGATAGTGCCGTTTTGGATAATATAGTCCATTGTCGGATAATTCAGAATAATCGGATTATTCAGAATTATTTAGATTAAAACTTGCGTTTGCCAGCCCAGTTGCGTGCTGCTACATAGGCATCGGCCGAGTTGTTGTAGATAGGCTTCACCACAAACTGGCCCGTATGGTCGATGCAGCCCCAACGGCCTTCCTCCTTGGCGGGGGCGACGCGATTGTTCCATGTCTGGATAAAGGGCTTGGCATCCTCCAGTCGCGGCAGGATGACCCACTCGCCCTCAAAGTCCACATAGCCCCAGTGGCCGGTGCCAGCCTCTTGTATCGGGTAGAGCCAGTGTCCCAGTTCGGCCTCCTCAATGCCCTTTTCGTTGTCGTCCCACTCCTGTCCGGCCTTCTGTGCCTCGCTGGAGAGGATAAACACGGGCTTCGACAGCAGTCGGCCATCCTCGTGGATGCTTGCCCACAGCCCGTTCTCGCACTTGGCGGTGGCAAACAGGCCTGTGTCGTTGGTGAAGTGCGACACATCAAGGTATATCGGTTGTATCGCCCAACTGCCGTCAGCTTTCACCCAGCCCCATAGGTTGGTGTCGGTGCGCATCTCGGGCAGCCGCCAGGCATCCATGTCGCGGCCATGCTCTATCTGCGACAGAGCGTACACGCAGTCGTCCTCATGGCTGAAGATAAACTCGCTGATGACGTTGCCATTGCGGTCGATGTTGCCCCAGCGGTCGTTTTTCAGGGCCTGGGTATAGATATAGTTGTGCTCGTTGGCAAACTGGCGTATCATGGCATATTGTGGCTGCACCACCCAGCGTCCCAGATAGTTCACTATGCCCCACTGGTTCTCGTTCTGCGGGTTGGGCACGCTGATGCGCCATGTGTCGTAGTGGCGGCCCACTATCCACTGGTGTCCGGCCTCGTAGGCATCCTCCATCGACACGAATATGTTGTTGATAATCAATATTCCCTTTGCGTCGATGCAGCCCCAGCGGCCATCCAGTTTCACGGGGGCGAAGCTCATGGGGTCGGTGCCGAAATACTTGCCTGCGCCCTCGTAGGCGGGCTCGTACTTCCAGTTGCCGTAGTAGTTCACAAATCCCCACTTATGGTCGGCAGGGTTCTCGGCGGGATAGATCCACTTGCCGGGCTCCTCGGCGCTGTACCAGTGGTCGCCAGCCTCCTGTGCCTCCTCTTGTGTTTTGAAGATATTGCGGACTATCATGTTGCCAGCATCGTCGATGCAGCCCCACCGTCCGTCGTACTTCACCACGGCAAATTTGCGCTCCTGATGTTGGAATGCGAACGCCACCTGGTAGCGTGGAGGTATCTGCCAGATGCCGTTGCTGTTTTTATATCCATACTTCATGCCGATGTCGTCGAAGGCCAATGTCTGTGCCAACAGACTGCCACTCAGCATACATAGTGCAGTTAAGATTAGAACGTTGCGTTTCATTTTATGTTGATTTCTAAGTTGCAAAAGTACATATTTTTTTTCATATAGCGAATATTTTTTTTAACAAAAGACTAACACCTCACTGTCAGTTCCTTTCTTTTGTCTTAGCTATTAGTATCGCTTGTGCCCGGTTGCTTGCACTCTGGGGCATGAAAAATGAAGAATAAGAGTCGGCAGGACACGCCTGCCGACTCTCATTTTTCACCCTTTCGCCAAGATTGGAGAAAGTCTCATTTTTATTTCGGGTTGTAGAAGACAAACTGGTCGTCTATCACGTCGATGATGATGGTGTCGTTGGTCTTGATTTTCTCTTCCAGTATCTCGCGCGACAGCTCGTTGAGGATTTCCTTCTGTATGACCCGCTTCACCGGTCTTGCGCCCATAGCGGGGTCGTAACCTATCTCCGCCAGGTGGTCTATCGCCTCGTCGGTGGCGCTGATGAGGATGTCGTTCTTCTCCAACATCTTCGACACCAGTGCCAGCTGTATCTTCACCACTTCGCGTATCTGGCTCTTCGTCAGCGGGCTGAACATGATTATCTCGTCGATACGGTTCAGGAATTCGGGACGTATTCTTTCCTTCAGCATTTCCATCACCGCCTTCTTGGTCTCGTCCAGCTCGTATTGCGAGATGACGCTGCTGCCTTCCAGTCGTTCGCGGATGATGTCGCTGCCCATATTGGAGGTCATAATGATGACCGTGTTCTTGAAGTCGGCGGTACGGCCCTTGTTGTCGGTCAGTCGGCCATCCTCCAACACCTGCAGCAGGATGTTGAACACGTCGGGGTGTGCCTTCTCTATCTCGTCGAACAGCACTATGCTGTAGGGTTTTCTGCGCACTGCCTCGGTCAGTTGGCCGCTCTCGTCGTAGCCCACATAGCCCGGAGGCGCTCCTATCAGTCGCGACACGCTGTGCCGCTCCTGGTATTCGCTCATATCGATACGCACCATCATCTCCTCGTCGTCAAACAGCACCTCTGCCAGTGCCTTTGCCAGCTCGGTCTTGCCCACGCCGGTGGTGCCTAGGAAGATGAAGCTTCCGATAGGCCGTTTGCCGTCGCTCAGTCCTGTACGGCTGCGGCGTATGGCGTTGGCAATGGTGCTGATGGCCTCGTCCTGTCCCACCACGCGCTTGTGCAGTTCCTCCTCAAGGTGTAGCAGCCGCTCGCGCTCGCTCTGCATCATACGGGTCACAGGGATGCCCGTCCACTTGGAGACAACCTCGGCTATCTGTTCCGAATCCACCTCCTCGTTTATCATGGCGTTGTCGGCCTGCATCTGTTTCAGTTGCTCCTTGAGGTCGGCCACATGTTTCTCCGCCTCCTTGATACGGCCGTAGCGCAGTTCGGCCACTTTGCCATAGTCGCCCGCACGTTCGGCCTGTTCGGCCTCGAACTTGTAGCTCTCGATGTTCTTCACCTCGGCCTGAATGCTTTCCACTATGTTCTTCTCGTTTTGCCAACGTGCCTTCATCTCGTTGCGCTGCTCGCCCAGTTCGCTTATCTCCTTGCCCAGCTGCGACAGCTTGTCTTGGTCGTTCTCGCGCTTGATGGCCTCGCGCTCGATTTCCAACTTGCGTATGCGGCGTTCTATCTCGTCCAGCTCCTCTGGCACCGAGTCAATCTCCAACCGTAGCTTGGCCGCTGCTTCGTCGATAAGGTCGATGGCCTTGTCGGGCAGGAAACGGTCGCTGATATAGCGGTGGCTCAGTTCGGCGGCGGCAATGATAGCCTCGTCCTTGATACGCACCTTGTGGTGCACCTCGTAGCGCTCTTTCAGTCCACGCAGTATGCTTATGGTGTCGGCCACGTCGGGC
>CAZTVH010000110.1:0-7370 GCA_964616965.1 uncultured Bacteroidaceae bacterium
TGAAGCATGGCGAGGCCGACCAGCTGTGCAGCTGGGTGACCCCCGTGCCCGGCGGCGTGGGGCCGTTGACTATCGTTTCGCTGCTCGAAAACACCATGAAAGCATACAAGAGACAACTGAATATCAAATAATGCCACTGGCCATCGACCATGAAAAAAGGGAGCCGCCTTGTGGGCAGCTCCCTTTTCTTATTGCGGCAAGACTACATATTGCGTGTGACGCAGACTTTGAAGCTGATGGGGCCGGCGAGCTCCATGCTTTCGGGGTCGTAGCCGTCGAGGTCTTGGATAATGATAGTCACCTTGCCCAGTTCCCATTCGAAACGGAGGTTCTCGGGAACGACAATCATACCGGTCGAGCCATCGTCGTTGGTCACATAGATTTCAAGTGGATAGACGAAAGGCAGGGGGTTCCACGCACCCAAGTTGTTCTGAGAGTCGTAGACGTTCCAACAGTACATCTGCACTGTGCCATTCTGGAATACATCCTGCGTGATGGCGGGAATGCTCTTCTCGCAATAGAGATAGTTGTTGGCACCGGGCAGATTCGGGCCTTGGTTGCGAACCCAGTCAGCAGGGTTGACATTAAACTGATAGGTTTGGATTTGGGAGCCGTAATACTCCTTTGTGCAGCCCGTTGCCAGCATCAGCACGGCCAACAGGGGCATGATTAATTTGGTAGCTTTCATTGTATTGGGTATTTTTTTGATTAATAATTCTTGTTCTTTGTTTGACGATGCAAAAATACACCTTATTTCTCAATAATTTTCCCGTAGGACTACATATTTTTCCAGAATAATACTTTGTCAACAAACATTGGACGGGAAGGAGTGCGATGGGAAAACTCGTTTCAACAGGCCGCTGAACCTTATCCACATTCCTATTTCAATATTACCACGGTGATGCCGTCGCCGCCTAGCTCCAGTCGCTCGGAGTGGAACGATTGCACGTCGCGGTTGCCCATCAGGTAGTCGCGGATTATCTGTTTCAATATACCGTAGCCTTTGCCGTGAAGGATGCGCAATTCCTTTTCGCTGAGAAGCTGCGCGTCGTCCATGAAGTGCTGCAGGTTCTCCATTGCCTCGTCGGCACGCTGGCCGCGAAGGTCGATAGTGGGGTTGAAAAGCTTGCGTTTCTCGTTGATGTCGTCGTAGATGGACTGGAAACGGTTGTTCTGTCGGCTCAGTTTGTCTACGGGTATCGCTTTCTTTTCGGTGGCGGTGAGGCGACTGAGGGCAATGGTCATGCGGATGCTGTTGCTTTCCACCACAGCCTTCTTGCCTTTGATTTCCACCACCTCGCCAAAGGTGTCCTGCCCGTCGATACGCACAATGCTGCCCACTGCAATGGGCTGTGGCTCGCCATTGTTGGCAGGGCGGCTGTTGCCTTTTGGCGTGGTTTGTGCTGGCGGCTGGCCATGCTCTGCCGGCGTGCCACTCTGCACCTTGGCAAGATGCTCGTCGTGCTGTTCCTGAGCCGAGGCCAGACGCTCCGCCTCTGCCTTCATACGTTGGCGTGCCTGTAGGGTACGCTCGCGCTCTGCTTGCGCCGACTTGATGTCGCTGATGGTCTGCTCCACCGTGCGGTTGGCATCGGAGAGTATCTGCTGTGCCTCCTTGCGGGCGTTGCTGAGTATCTCATGCCTTCGGCCTTCCAGCTGCTCGTTGAGCCGCTGATACTTGGCTGTCACCTCTGCCAAAAAGTTGTCTGCCACCTCTAGCTCGGTGCGTTGGCGTGCCACCTCCTGCTTGTCGAGTTCCAGCTGCTGCAGCTGGTGCTCGAAGTTGAGCATTGCACCCCCCACCTTCTCGCTTGCCGCCTTGAGCACCTCTTCGGGAAAGCCGATGCCCTGTGCTATCTCAAAGGCGAAGGAGCTGCCCGGATGACCAATGGAGAGACGATAGAGGGGCTGCATCTTCACGGTGTCGAACAGCATGGCGCCGTTGCGGATGCCGGGGCACTTGTCTGCCAACAGCTTGAGGTCGGCATAGTGGGTCGTAACCACTCCAAAGGCATGTCGGCGGTGCAACTCTTCGAGCAACGCCTCGGCAATGGCGCAGCCCGAACGTGGCTCGGTGCCGCCGCCCAACTCGTCGAGGAGGAAGAGGGTGCCCTCGTCAGCGGTTTCGAGCAGCTGCTTCATGTTCTGCAGGTGCGAGGTGTAGGTGCTGAGGTCGTTGTCGATAGACTGCTGGTCGCCAATGTCGATGAAGATGTTGTCGAAGATGCCGAATTCCGATGTCTCGCGGCAAGGCACCAACATGCCGCACTGCAACATATACTGTATCAACCCCACCGCCTTCAGGCACACCGATTTGCCACCCGCATTAGGACCGGAGACAATCAGTATGTGGGCCTCGTCGTCCAGTTCGATATTGAACGGCACCACCTCGCCCTTGTGGTTGAGATAGAGCAGCGGATGGCGTGCATCGAGCCAGTTGATTTTGGTGATACTGTCCACAATGGGGCGCCCGGCGTGCAACGTCAGCGCAAAACGGGCCTTGGCACGGATAAAGTCGATGCGGGCCAAGAACCAGTAGGCATTGAGCAACGCATCCAGCTGGGGGCGTATCATGTCGGTGAAGCGGGCAAGAATTTTCTGTATCTCGTGCCGTTCCGCGAACTCCAATTCACGGAGGTCGTTGTTGAGTTCCACCACATCGGCTGGCTCCAAAAAGGCCGTCTGACGGGTGGCCGACTCGTCGTGGATAAGGCCTTTTATCTTGCGGCGGTGCGTGTCGAGCATCGGTATCACCATGCGCCCGTTGCGAATGGTCACTTCTGCATTTTCAGGTGCCCAGCCTTCATGTTTGGCACGCGCCAGCTGACGGCTGATTTGCACATCCACGTCGTTGCGCTTCTTGGCTATCTGCCGACGGATGTCCAGCAGTGTGTCAGAGGCATTGTCGTATATCTCGCCTTTGTCGTCTACAATCTTGTTGAGGGCTTTGGTGATGGCGGGGTTGAGGTCGACACGGGCAGCCAACTCGTGCAGCATGGGGTAGCGCACCGGGTCGTCGTGCATCAGAAAGCGCAGACACTCCCCTATGGTATGCAGCGAGCATTTGAGGTCGAACAGTGCCTCCAGCTCAATCACGGTGTTGCCCACGCGCAGGCGTGTCAGCTCGTCGGTGAGGTCGATAAAGTCCTGCGAAGGGAAACTGTTCTCCAGCACCAGTATCTGGCGAAACTCCTCGGTCTGCTGCAGTTCGCGCACCACGCGGTCGTACTTGTTCGAGAAAGCCATCTCGCCCACCATGCGCACTGCCAGCTCGTTGGTGCATTCCGCCGCCACCAGTTCTCGTATCTTGGTAAACCCTAGTTTGTCTTCTATAGTCATTGTTTTCTCTTTAATCAAAATCCAGATAGAAAGGCCAGTGCTGGCGGAACGTCTGCAACCGCCCATAGTCTAGCACCGCCATACCCACCTGCGCCTGTTCGGGGACGCAATGGCTCATTTCCATACCCTTGAAGTCGATGGCCGCACTGTTGCCCGTATAGGGGATGCCCACGCCGTCCACCCCCGCTCGGTTCACCCCCACCACATAGCACAGGTTCTCGATAGCCCGTGCTTTCAGCAGGGTGCTCCACGCCTCGTGGCGCGACCCCGGCCAGTTGGCACACACCAATAGCAGGTCGTAGTCCAGCAACACCGTCTCCGACGGTCGTTCAACACCGTTGTCGGGCAGTTTGTGCCTTTCGCTGGCGGGCACCCCGTTGCGCAGCCATTTGGGGAAACGCAGGTCGTAGCACACCGCAGGCTTGATGCGCCATCCGCGCCACTCAAACAGCTCCCGCCTCATGCCCTTCTGCAGCTGGCTCGCCTCGCTGCTCATGCGGAAGGTGTGTCCCTTGTCGTAGCTGCCGTAGCTGCCGTCGGGATAGACCCAATGCAGCCTGTTCACCACTCCGCCATCCGCCTGCCTCACCGTCCATGTGCCCACAAACAAGGCATCGTGCCGCCTCGCCATACGGCGTGCAAACGCCAGCGTCTTCCCCTCCTGCGGCTCCGCCATGACAGCCATATTGTCCGAAAAACCCGTGTTGAACGTCTCCGGCACCACCATCACGTCCACCCCCTCACCCATCGGGGCAAAGGCCTCCTCCACCAGCCGATAGTTCTGTTCGGGGTCTTCCCAGGCTATGTCCTGTTGGTAGTAGGCTATGGTCAGCAGTGGCTGTGTCATATCATTCACAATTACAAGTATAATACCATTCTTTCTTTACCGATGGCAACAGCTGTTCCAACGCCTCTTGGTCGGCCTGAGTCATGGGGCAGTCGCGCAGGTCCAGCAGTTCCAATGTCTCGTTCAGCCGCCCAAACTCTGGCGGCAATTCGGTCACATATGTCGACCACAGCACCAACTCCCTCAGTTCCGTCATCTGTGCCATCGTCACCGGCAATCCCACCAACGGGTTGCGGCTCAACTCCAAGCGTTGCAGGTGCGTCAGCAGCACGATGCTGTCCGATAGCACCGATATACGGTTGCCACGCAGGTCCAACTCCCGCAAGTTGGTCATCCCATACACCGCCGAAGGCACCGCTTTCAGCCGCTTGTTCCGCAGTTGCAGCGAATACACCATCGCAGGGTCTGTCACCTCCTTCAGCGACTTATACACCCTCCCCTCCTGCGCCCACATTGTGGAAACTAGAAGGCCGAGACCAATGACCAAAAGGGCAATGCGCTTCATCTTAGTTTTCAATTATTAATTCTCAATAACTCCATCGCCGTCTGGCGGTCCTCTTCCAACTGACGCACCAAATGTTCCACCCCGTCGAACCGACACACGTCGCGTATCCTGTCCACAAACTCCACCGCCAGCACACTGCCGTACAGGTCGCCGTCGAAGTCGAATATATTCACTTCAAACACCGTCTTCTCCAGCCCGAATGTGGGCTGCCCGCCAAAGTTTGCCATGCCGACGAATCGCCGGTGACATTCAAGTGTGCGGCAGTTTTCACCCTTAGGTTTTATATTTTCCATTCCCAGCACCTTCACCGCATACACTCCGGGGGCCGGCACCACCTTGGTGCTGTCGTCCAAACACACGTTGGCAGTCGGGAACCCCAGCGTGCGACCCACCTGTCGGCCTTTCACCACCGTGCCCCACAGCCTATAGGGGTAGCCCAGCAGCGTGGCGGCATGGCGCACGTCGCCCCTCTGCAATGCCTTGCGCACCTGTGTCGAACTCACCTCCACACCGTCCACACTCAGCGGCGTGTCCACCACCACCCTCACCCCCTGGCTCTCAGCCAGCGCGGGCAGGCGGTCGAAATCGTTGCGCTGGCGGTTGCCGAACATGTTGTCGTAGCCCAACACCAATGCCTTGCAACGCAGCCTGTGCAGCAACACCTCTTCGAAAAACTCACATGCCGACAACTCCGCCGTAGCCCGCGAGAAGTGTACCTCCACCACCTCCTCCACTCCGCACTCCTCCAGCAGACGGTACCGCTCCTCGTTGGTATTCACCCTGAAAGACGAAGCACTCTCGGCATTCAGTACTTGTCGCGGATGGCAGTCGAAAGTCACCACCACACCCCGCAACCCCTGCTCTGCCGACACCCTATCGAGCATCCGCAGAATGTGCCTATGCCCCACATGCACACCGTCAAACATGCCCACCGTCACCGCCGCATCAAAGGGTAACTCACTAATATCTTCTAACTTATATACGTTCATTAATTGTAATTCAAACGTGCAAAGTTACAAATAATGAACGACACGGCAAAAAAAACTTTTTCTCAGCCCATTCTCACCGCTCCACCACCAGCTTCTGCGTGCTGGAACCCCTGGGCGACTCGATGGTGACAAAGTACAGTCCTGCCGCCAACCCACGGGTCGAAAGGAGGGTCTCGCGCCCCTCCACCTGTCGGCGGAGCAGCTCGCGCCCAGCCTCGTCGCGCAGCGTCAGCCAACAGCCCTGTCCGTCCACCGTCACCGTCACCTCGTCACGCGCCGGGTTGGGCGACAATGTGAACATCCTACCCTCCACGGCCTGCTCTATGCCTTCGTCATTGCGGGCAAACTGGGCCTCAAACGCCGTGTCCTGCGTCACCACCACATAGCGTGGATTGCTCGTGTCCCCGTCGTTCCAGCGGACAAAGCGGTAGTTCGCCAGCAGCGGCACCGCCCGCAGAAAGGCGGTATCGTTCGCATAGTAATCGCCGCCACCTTCCACTCGGCCCCCGTAGCTTCGGTTGCTACTCACCTCCACATGGTACAGACTGTTGGTGTCGAAATAGGCGATAAACGTGGTGTCGCTCATCAGCCGTATGGCACGGGGGTTTTCGGTGTTTCCGTCATTCCAGTGGGTGAAGCGGTAGCCCGGAAAAGGCTCTGCCCAGATTTGCTGCGTGGTGTTCTTCGACACCGTGTCGTAGGGGCCGGCAGTCCCCATGTGTATATCGGCCGGCATCACATGCAGGTCTACAAAGTCTATCAGGGGCATGAACAATCCCCATGGTTGGTTGCGATCATCTTCAGTATCGTTGCCCCACACACCCAAGTACATATTGCACACCATTATAGGGGTCGAATTCACTAAGGGGCAACCCGTTGCGGGTGACATGTCATATCTGTACACACCGTTATAAAATGTAGGTGGGGTTCTGTAATAGTGATAATACTCATTGTTGTTGCAAGAGCCCGCCATAAAGAAGAGGTCCTCAACCTCCACTGGTTGGTCGAAATAGGCAGTATAGAGTTGGCTATACTCAAACCCATATTTGCCAGTGTCAGCATTCAGCGGCACCTTCAATATTTGGTATCTGGCCGTGTCCCACCGCACGGAGTCCACCAATATCATTGTGTCTTTTGAATCTCCTAACGTGCCTTGCTGATAGATGTATATGTACTCAGGCAAACGGACAGAGTCTAATACGGGGGTACCTACGGTTCTCCAGTCCTTAACCCATACGCTCACGCCCTTCAGTGCTGCCGGATATTTTACACGCTCCCCTTTTGCTAATCGCAAATAGGTCGCATTGTACTGTCCACCGAATAGCCTTAGGCGTTCATTGTCGGGATAAAAAGGCTCTGATTCGAAATATTCATAGCAGGTGTCGTACCAATACGTCATATACCAGCCCGCGACCTTCCCGTCCGGGCCGCTGACGGTGTCCTGCGCCGCCACCATGCCAAACAGGCAGATGGCCATAACTATTGCAATGAGATGTTTCATATTCTTTAGTTTTTGTCATTCCTCAGTTTCTGTATCAGTTTCTCCGTCAGCCTCCGTGCCATCATCACCGTCCAAATCTGTCGATTTGGATGTCCTCTTAATGCACCTCTGGGGTATATCTACCATTTGTGCCGCCATATCCCACCACGACGAAGTTATTTTTATTCATGTCATCAATGTTCTTTTAAG
>CAZTVH010000111.1:0-7359 GCA_964616965.1 uncultured Bacteroidaceae bacterium
ACCCTACCTCAAGTTCCAGAACACCACGCCCGACCGCATCGTTATCTCGCCCTACAGCTCGTTGATGGCCATCGGCGTGGACGACCGCGCGGTGTATGACAACATGCACCGTTTCAAAAAGCTGGACATGTACGACAGCATGGGATTCTTTGAGTCGTACGACGAAGAGGACCATGTGCCCGTGCGCGCCCACTATGCCCACCACCAGGGCATGATACTGGCCAGCCTGACCAACTATCTGGCCGACCACTGCCTGCAACGCTACTTTATGAACGAGCCCATCATGAAGTCGATGGAGACCCTGCTGAAGGAAAAGGCACAGGTGAAGCCCTACATCGACCTGAAGGTGACGCAGTATAAACGCTACCAGTATGCCAAGGTGCAGACCGAGAGCGACGCACGCGAGTATGACGGCATTGCCACAGTGCCGGAAATCGGGGTGTTGAGCAACGGGCAGTATACCGTGCTGCTGAACGACCGTGGTTCGGGATTTTCGCGCTACCGCAATATTATGATAAACCGCTACCGCAAGATAAGCGCGGACCATTACGGGCAGTACCTCTTCATCCGCAACCTGAAGAGCGACAAGCTGTGGTGCAACACCTATGCGCCACTGGACGTGATGCCTGAGAGCTACCGAGTGAGCTTTGCTTCGGATAAAATCTGTTTCCTCCGCGTAGACGACAACATCGAGACCAAGACCGAAATCACCGTCATCAAGGAACGGTATGCCGAGATACGCCGCTTTACCTTCACCAACAGCGGTAAGGAAGATGTGGACCTGGAGCTGACCAGCTATGCCGAAGCGGTGTTGGCACCCCATGAGGGCGACGAGAACCACAGGGTGTTCAACAGCATGAACATCTTCTCGGAATACGATGCCGAGCACGAACTGCTTATTCTCAGCAAGCCAGTGCTGGAAGCACGCGAGAGCCGCTACTTTGTGATGCACTCGCTCTTCCTGCCCGAAGAGGGTGAGGGGAACAATGTAGAGGCACCTGAGTATGAGTCCTCGCGGCTCAAGTTCCTCGGACGCGGCGGCAGCCTCCAACATGCCGCCATACTCGAAAGCCACCGCACACTGACAGGCACGGTGGGCACCACGCTCGACCCCATCATGTCGATGCGCCGCCGCCTGCGCGTGCCTGCCGGCAAACAGGTGACGGCAGTGGCCATCACCGCGTTTGGCAAGGCTCGCGAACAGCTTATCGACATAGCCACTCTCTACCACGACACCGTGGACATCGAACACGCCTTCGAGACCGCTTCGGTCTACAACAATATGCGTACCTCCATGTCGCTACTGAAGGGGTCGCAGATGAGGCTGTACAACAGCATAGCCAAATATCTGCTGCAGACCGCCACACTCGGCAACCACCGGCAGGACTGCCTGACCCAGAACAAGCTGACCCAGTCGGCACTGTGGAAGTTCGGCATATCGGGCGACATTGCCATCCTACTGATGGAAATCGACAACATACAGCAGTCGGGCTACGCCAAGGAAATTCTTCGCGCGTATGAATATTATAAGGTACACGGGCTGTCACTTGATGTGGTGTTTATCAACGACGAGCAAGGCGAGCAACGCGAAGGGCTCACCCACTTCATCCGCAACATTGCCAACACCGAGCACCTGTGGTCCTCACACCAAGAGGCAGGGCATGTATATGTCCTCAACGGCAATGAGGTGACACCTGAGGAGCGCACCCTGCTGCGCATGGTGGCACGGCTCACCTTCTTTACACACGGCGGGGCCACCATCCAGCAACAGCTGGAACAGATGGAACGCGACAACCAGCACTATCAGGACATGGTGGAATATCCGGTGATGAAGCCCTGTTCGGAACTCCATGTGTGGAGCTCGCTCGACTTCTACAACCAGTATGGCGGCTTCGACCGCGACGGTCGCGACTATGTGGTGACCAACACCAACACGCCGATGCCGTGGGTGAACGTGATAGCCAACCCACACTTCGGCTGCGTGGTGAGCAGCACTATGGCGGGATTTACCTTTGCACACAATGCGCAACAGTTCAAGCTGACAGGCTGGAGCAACGACATCGTGCGCGACAATGCGTCAGAGATGCTTCTCATCAACGGTCAGCAGTTTGTTCCCGCCACCGCCCGCCACGGACAGGGCTACTCGGCCTTCGATGCCGAATACGACAAGATGAAGGTGATGGTGCGCCTGTTTGTCAGTAGCGAACGGATGGAAAAATACTACCAGATAAAGCTGGTGAACAAGACCGACGAACCGCAGGAGGTGAAGCTAGACATGGTGTACAAGCTGGTGTTGGGCATGAGCGAGGAGGTCACAGCACGATACCTGCACAGCCAATGGCAGGAAGAGCAAAACAGCCTGTGGGTGCGCAACGTGTATCACGAGACCTACCGCGACACCCGCGTGCAGCTGACCGCCACAGAGAAACTGACCGACGTGTCGTTCCACTATCCCAACCGCAAGCGGCTGGGCATGACTGTCGGCATCGCGCCACACGGCGAGAAGGAGCTGGCATACGTCATAGCAGTGCACGATAACCCAGACGATACTCCCCGACAGCTGACCATTCCGCTCATTGAGGAGGAGTACGCACAGGTGTGCCAGCATTGGGACAAGCTACTGGGTACCATTCAGGTGGAGACTCCCGACCGTTCGCTGAACTATATGCTGAACCGCTGGTATCTCTATCAGGTCTATTCGGCTCGCCTGTTTGCCCGCGCTGGATTCTACCAGGTGGGTGGCGCAACGGGATTCCGCGACCAGCTGCAGGACGTGATGGCCTGCCTCTACAGCAACCCGGCATACGCCCGTAGGCAGATACTAGACCACGCCGCGCACCAGTTTGCCGAAGGCGACGTGCTGCACTGGTGGCACGAGAGCATGATGCTGGGTGCCCGCACCACCTTCAGCGACGACTACCTGTGGCTGGCATACGTGACCTACCAGTATGTACACGTCACGGGCGACACTGGTATTCTGAGCGAGATGGTGCCGTTCTGCCAAGCCGACCAGCTTAACCCCGGAGAGGCTGAACGCTGCACGCGCTACGCGCTGCCACACCCCGACAGCACAGATGCCGCCAAACGCGACAGCAACTTCGAATACGCCACACTCTACGAACACCTGCGCCGCGCCGTGAACCGCGCCATGCACCGCATCGGCATCCACGGGCTGCCGCTGATGGGCTGCGGCGACTGGAACGACGGCATGTCGGCCGTCGGCGTAGAGGGCAAGGGCGAAAGCGTGTGGGTGGCATTCTTCTTGGTAGACATCATGCCCAAGATGGAGGAGCTGACCCAGATGCTGCCCGGCGCAGACCTCTCGTACTGCAGCGAACTGAGCGAGTTCCGCAGCCGCCTCATCTCGGCCCTGCAGAACAACGCATGGGACGGTGCTTGGTTCCTCCGCGCCTATTTCGACAACGGCGACCCGATGGGTTCGCGCAACAACACCGAATGCCAGATAGACCTTATCTCGCAGGCATGGAGCATTCTCACCGATGTCGCCACCGACAAGCAGAAACAGTCTATATTCCGCGAGACATACAACCGCCTGGTGAACCGCGAACACGAGATTATACAACTACTCACGCCCGCCTTCCAGCACTCGCAAAACAATCCGGGCTACATCATGCGCTACCCCGTGGGCGTGCGCGAGAACGGCGGCCAGTATACGCATGGTGCCATGTGGTACATCATGGCGCAGCTGAAGGAGGGCCGCACCGACATGGCCTACTTCCTCTATTCGCTCATCAACCCGATACACCGCACCGTCACCCTTGCCGACGTGTTAAAATATAAAGTGGAGCCTTACTGCATAGCCGCCGACATCTACAGCAATCCGCAACATCCCGGTCGCGGAGGCTGGACATGGTACACGGGCTCGGCATCGTGGGCATACAAGACCGGCATCGAGAATATTCTGGGCCTGCAGAAACAGGGCGACACGTTGGTGGTCAATCCGTCCATCCCGTCGGAATGGGAAGGCTTCTCATTCTCTTACCGCTATGGCAACACCACCTACTACATCAACTACCGTCGCAACAAAGAGGCTCAGGCTACCACCACACCTACCAGCATCACACTGGTGGACGACGGTATGCCACATGAAATCACGATTAACTAACATTGCCTGATTGTTTGATTGTGTTACAGCAGTAGCACAATCAAACAATCAAGCACAAAAACTTTGTTTATTCGAACGCTCCGACATACTCTGTTCCTTCTACTGCTACTCTCCCCTCTTCTGGCAAAGGCACAAGGTAGCATCGTCCCGCCCGATGCAGAATATCCATTCAAACGTGACATGGAGAAGGGAAAGTACGACAAGGCAGAAGAGAAGATACGGCGGCGTATCAGTCGCGACAGCAATAATTTGGAATGCCACTATGCCGCTTACTGGCTATACAGCACCACCGATTTTGTCCGGCACAACCTAGACACCGCTTACCGTCATCTGATACGCGTGCGCAGCCTGTATGCCAACGCAAACGAGAAAGAGTTGGAGCGATGGGCTCGCGACAGCTACAGTGGGGCACGCATCGACTACGACTTACGACGACTGGGGCTATTGGCCATTGCCGATGCCCATGCCACCCAAACGCCCGATGCCTACCAACACATTCTCAACACCTACACCCTTATTCCTTACGAACTGCTCGACAGCGTTGCCAACTGTCGCGACTATCTTGAATTCGACATCGCCCGCCGTTCGGGCAGCGTCGCCACCCTACAAGAGTTTATCAACCGTCGTCCCAATGCCTTGGTGCTGGATGATGCCGTGCGTCTGCGCGACAGTCTGGCTTTCGCCCTAGCCGACGCACAGCACACCTACATCGCCTATCAGCAGTTCCGCATCGCCTACCCCCATTCCCACCTTCACGACCGGGCCACTGACAGCGTCTATGCCATCGACTACCGCGACGCACTGCACCACGACAAGGAGCAATACTACCGTAGCTATGCCGAACGATATCCGGCCAGCCCTTACGCCAACCGTTGTCTGTGGCTGGCCGACAGCATAGAGTACCATCGCGAGGTGGACACCGCCGACTGGCAGAGCATCGTCCAATACCTCGACAGCCGCAACCGCCACGGGTGGAGAGATACGGCAACACTATGCCTCACCCACTATCCCTTGCAACACCATGATGTGAAAGCCGCACAGCAGGCCGCTCACCGTACTGGAGCTGACACAGCTTTGCGCAGCCAGTTGGGCACCATGCTCCACCATGCCTACCTGCATACATCTATACTCAATTACAACTTGTTCTACAAGACCTTTCCCAACCTAGTGTCAGACGAACAGCGTCGGGCAGACTCTCTCGGCCACCTTTTCTACCTCAACCGCGACCACTACGCAATCGATAGTTGCATACTCCACATTGCCCCATACCACGAAGCCTACCAACTGCTACAACAACGCATAAAAGAGGACCTCAACCACCATCGCTGGAGAGCAGCGCTGGCCACCGCCAACCAGTTCGCTGAGGCCTTTGCCTTTGGCAACGACTACGACTTCCACCAACTCGTCACAACCCTCGACCGGCGAGCCACTGCCGACCACAATAACCTGAAGAAACACCCCCGCCTGAACATACACTCTTCACAGGAGGGAGCTCTGCCCCAATCGGACTATATATATCTTTCAATCCCTAACTTCCAACTTCCGGTCTACGACACGATGACGGCAAAAGGAGGGCAGGTGATGCTGTTTGCCGCTTACGACGATAACCACAACCAGACGGTGAAGGGCTCGCTAAACATCTACGCCGCCTTCGTTGACAGCACAGGCGCATGGGGCACCCCCATCGAATTAGGCTCTGCGATAAACACACCCTATGACGAGCGTTCGCCCTACCTCCTTCCCGACATGCGCACACTCTATTTCAGCTCCGAGGGGCATGGCTCGTTGGGAGGTCTGGACATCTTCGTCACCACCCGCCTCGACGACAGTTGGGTTCATTGGTCAATGCCAGTAAACGTAGGTAAGGAAATCAACACCACTGGCAACGATTGGATTGAAGCCAAAAAATGAAACAGTTCTACTTCGTCTGCGTATAGCCTAAGTCTTGCAGTAGGGCAACGACACGGTCGCGGAAATCTCCCTGTATGATTATCTGTCCCTCTTTCGCAATGCCACCCACTACGCAGCGAGTTTTCAACGTCTTGCCCAAAGCCTCAAGGTCGGTATCGGTACCCACAAACTTGTCGACAATGGTGACAGTCTTGCCCCCACGTCCATTGCGTTCAATACGCACACGCAACTTCTGCTGCGAGGCAGGCAGGGTTTCGATGCTCTGCGGCTCGTCGTACTCGTATTGGTAGTTGGGGTTGGTGGAATATACCACTCCAACCTTGCCTTTATTCTTCGACATGGTGTTATTTCTTAGGATGTAATTGGTCGTGGGTCATTTCCAGTTGGTCTCTCACCAGCAGCAGGTGGTCGGTGGGGTTGGTGGTGAGAAGCCTGCGCTTCATGTCGCGCTTCAGTATCTTGAGGCTTTGCTGGTGGTTGACAAAATGCAGCTCAGTCCCCACATTCTCGCCTTCGCCGTCGACATTCACCCAGCGGTCCACGTTGCCCGCCACGAAGATCTCGTGTGCCTTGAACATCTCCACATGTTGGCTCAGTTCGAAATGGTTGGCATACACCAGTGGCCCCGTGATGGGGACATGCCCGATGGGTATCTTATCCACGATGCTGATGTCTATCAACCCGTCGTCGAGCTTGGCAAGGGGTGCAATAGCGGCGTTGTAGCCAAACTGGTTGCTGTTGGCAAATGTGGTAAACCATGCCTTGCGCTGTATCTCCTTGCCGTCGATGACCAACGTGTAGTCCTTCGACTCGTATGTGGGATATTCACGCAGTATGAGATTGAGGTAGGCCGAAAAGCCACGCAGCTTGGCCGACTTCATCAGTCGGGCTATGTAAGCATCGAAGCCCACTCCCGCAATACTGGCGATATAGTACTTGTCGTTAAGCACTATAGTGTCGATAAGCCCCTGATTATCCTGATTGAGCACACGGATTGCAAGCGCAGGCGTGAGGGGTATCTTCATACAGCGTGCCAAGCCGTTGCCGCTGCCGCAGGGTATAATGCCCAGTGTGGCATCGCTGCCATGAATGCCGGCAATCACATCGTTAACGCTACCGTCGCCACCCACGGCAGTGACAATGTCAAATCCCTCCTCAACCCCTTCGCGTGCCAACTCGGTGCCGTGGTGTATATGCTCGGTATAGCGAACCGTATAGTCATAAAGGTCTTGGTTGAGGTTGTCACGCAACAGCCTCTCTATTTTCTTCTGGCGGCCAACCCCTGATATTGGGTTGACGATGACAAGCATTTTCTTTTTCAT
>CAZTVH010000112.1:0-7343 GCA_964616965.1 uncultured Bacteroidaceae bacterium
GGTAAGGTATCTTCGGCACTCCCAATGACACATGGGCAAGTCGTGAAGCAGATAGTTGCCACAGGTATCCGGCGTAGTGGCGGGAACCTCGGTCTGGGCCAGTATCCATTCGAGACACTCAATGGTGAGCGAACGCATGTCTTCTACGGTGTAATTGCCTGTCATAATGACATACATACCCGTCAGGCAGCCCATAGGGCCTACATAGACCACATCGTCCTTGACCGACGAGTTGCGAAACCATGTTGCCATCAAGTGTTCGAGGCTGTGCATGGCCGACGGGGCAACGGCAGGTTCATGGTTGGGTTCGGTAATTCGGAGGTCGAAGGTTGTGAAGCCCTTGTCGATACGGGAGACGTATATGCCTGGTTTTAGATGGGTATGGTCGATAGTGAAACTTTGAATAACTTCCATATTGAAGAGATGATTGTTTATAAGTGTTCAAGGAAACTTTTGACAAAGGTGAATGAGCAGTCGCTCATATTGGCGAGGAAGGTGTCCCACTGCTGTTGGTGGTTGTCGGTATTGCCCGGGGTGTCACTGATGACACGGAGGCTAAGGAACGGAACCTGCATAAGATGACATGTGTGGGCTATGGCCGCCGACTCCATTTCGCAAGCCAGCCCATCAGGAAAATTATTTTTTATGACCGACAGCTCTTGGGGATTGGTAATAAACTGGTCGCCGGTGCAGATAAGGCCCGAAACGGTATTTCCACCATTCACATTACCGACAGACAAGGCACATTGCAGCAGACGGTCGTCAGCATCAAACCTTGCTGGCAAGCCCTGCACCTGCCCTTTTACATTGCCCATTCCGCACCATACGTCATGGTATACGGTCTGGCTCCCGATTACTACGTCCATCACATGCAGACTGCCATCAATACCACCCGCAAGGCCTGTGCTAATAATGCAGTCGGGATGGTGTTGTGCAATCAGTCGCATCGTGCCTACTGCGGCATTCACCTTGCCGATGCCACACTGCCATAAGACAACCTCGTTACCGTTGACACTCCCCTTCGAATTGCCGCCAAGAGCCTCGCACATCTTACGGTACTCAATGTCCATTGCAATAATGATTCCTATCTTCATATTGAGTCTTATTCTACTGTGGATGGGCAACTTTCGTCATGCCCTATCCCGTGTTTGTGATTGCAAAAATAAGATTTTTTTCTTAATTAATGACTAAAAAGTAATTTTTTACCCATCTTTTCGTTATTCATGGATAAAAAACGAGACGTTTATGAAACGGCACCTGCTTTTACTCCTGTCAACCATTTTCGCCCTTGCCTCCATCAGCTTGATTTTAATCCAAATCAGCCAGACCAAGAAATCCGTCAAGATAAGCGAAAACCTGTTCAATATCAGCGTCAACAACGCCATAGACGAAGTCTTCTCCCAATTGGACCAGATGAAGGTGGAGGACTATGTGTCGCAAAAAGAGCGTTACCGCCTGCAACGCTATCGCCGCATCGACGAACTGAACGAGAAGATGCAGGACATCATCCGCCAGAATAGCGAACTCTTCTACGACGAACACCGCGTGCTTTTCGGCATCTCAACACAGGACAGTGCCTTCCCCCAACCCGGCACCCACCTCTCCCCCACCGATGAAAACACACTCACACAATACAACACCCTTCTCAACGCTCGCAACCGACTGATTGGAAACATCAATAACGCCAAGAGCAGAGGCAACACTCCCATTGACATCAACAACCCCATCGATGCGTCCAAGCTGAACTTCCCGCTCCTCGACTCGCTTATCCGCGAAGAACTTATCATCAACGGCGTAGACATCATCCCACACATCGGCGTACTCCTTGCCGATGCCGACACACTCATCTACAGCAGCACCGGAACCAACCCCAACGACCTACTCAACACCGCTTACAAATACTCTTTCCACCCCCACGGCATCGACCCAGACGAGAGTCTCTTCGTTGTACTGGCATTCCCCCCCACCCCCATGCTGCTCAGTAGCGACACAAACCTCTACACCTTCATCAGCCTCTGCATGATACTGCTCATATCGCTCCTCTTCACTTTCTCCTTACGCACCATCTACTCTCAACGCAAACTCGACGAGATGAAGACCGACTTCATCAACAACATGACCCACGAAATCAAGACCCCTATCGCCACCATCAGCCTGGCCTGCGAGATGCTCGGCGACGAGTCCGTCACCAGCGACACTGCCACACGCCTCAATTTCATCAACATCATCAGCGACGAAAACCGACGTATGCGCATACTTATCGAAACCCTGCTTCAGAGTGCCAAGATGTCACGCAAAAACTTCTCCCTCAATCCAAAGGAGATTGACCTCAACAGCCTGGTTCTCTCATCTATCCAAAACTTCAAACTCACCCTTCAAAACCGCCACGGCATCATCGAGACCCACCTAGGCGACATCAGCGGTACACTCTTTGCCGACGAACTCCACATCTCTAACATGCTACACAACCTCATCGACAACTCCATCAAGTACTCCGACCACGAACCCCGTATCACCATCACCACTCGCACCGAACCCGGCTTTGCCATCTTCGAAATAGCCGACAACGGCATCGGCATCGCCAAAGAAGACCAAAAACACATCTTCGAGAAGTTCTACCGTGTCTCTACTGGCGATGTCCACAACGTTAAAGGTTTTGGTATCGGGCTCAACTACGTTTCGCAAGTCGTCGCCCTCCACAAAGGCAAAATCTCCCTCACCAGCGAACCGGGGCAAGGCTCCACCTTCACCATCTCGCTACCGCTGGAATAATATCACTTTTTGCACTCTCGCACCAGCCGAACCGACTGCCCGAACTGGGGGTCATCGTCCCAATCTATTGCCATCATATTGTCATCAAAATGCATTGTATAGGGACACCCTTTCATCTTGGTCGTAGATGACCAGTACAATCCCTCGCACTCATAGCCATACGGCATCTCCCCCCAGCGGAAGCCGTCCGCCGGCAGGAACACTGCCCCAGACTGCTCCATCTGCTCCCACAGGCTGTCTGAATAGACATTCACATCCCAACCCACAGCCTGACTGGCAAACGAGCATTCCGAAGGCAACTCCCATTTATCGGGCAGCAGCAATAGCCCATGCGTGCCATTTACCGTACCCACCGCCCGCTTTTCACCCGCATCAGTCCGCTCAAACAGAAGATAGTTCCACTCCTCGGCAGTCAGCGTGCGCCAATCGCCCTCAACATAGTCACCCCAATCAACGAAGTGACCGTATGCCTGCATGTCGTCCACTGTATCTGCAGGCCTGTCGCCCGTACCCCATCCAAACAGCCATCCGGGATACCATTGGCGAGCCACAAACCGTTTTCCACCTTCAGCCAGGTTCCCCGGCGCAAACACAACCTGCCTGTCCGCACTGACCGAGAATAGACCTTTATCATTGTTTGGCACTTTATTACAACCAACGAAAGGTGCCATCAACAACAATACCACAAACGCTAACAACCTTGGTTTTCTGTTTTCTTTCATAATATATAAATCAACTGACGTTAATTCTATCTCCACAGAACGATTTTCTTCTGCACTTGGCGCAATGGTAGCCTCGCCAAATGCTGTCGATATGTTCGGCGGCAGCATCCACCAAGGCGGGCTCGTCGGTGAGTATGCCAGCCTCAAAGTTGCGCGTAGTGTCGCCCTTCATGCCCATGCCCGCACCCGTGAGGTTGGCCGAGCCAATATAGGCTTCTGTGCAATCAAAGACTATCAGCTTGAAATGCACCCGTGGGCAGAGCCTACGTTCCAGCCTCGACCATAGCCCTGGGTATCGGTCAAAATCCTCTCGGAAATTCTCGCCGGGTTCTTTGGCATGCAGCAGCCTAACCTCAACTCCCTGCCGCAACAGCCTGTCCAGCACCGCCAAAAAGGGCTCCGTCCCCGTGCCACGCGCCACATAGAGGTCTTTCAAATCGGCTGTGCCTATCCACAGGTCGTGCCGCACCCTGGCACATCGCTCCAACACCTGAGTGTAATGTCCCTTATCGGCAATATACTCTATCATCGGCCCAACACCCTTTCTATCCTCTCCATCACCTCCGTCGGTTCTATCCCATTCAGGCAAGGATAGTCTCCCAACCGGCAGGGTTTGTTGCCATACTTAGAGCAAGGGCGGCAGCCCATCTCCTTCTGCACTGCCCATTCGGGCTTCTGTCCCCATCCATAAAAGCCACGGCAGGGATGCGTGGCACCCCAGATGCTGACCACCGGCACACCCTTACACGAGGCAAAGTGCATATTGGCAGAGTCCATGCTCACCATAACGTCCAGCATCGCAATCCGTTCCAACTCCTCTTCGAAGTCAAACCGCCCTGCCAACGATTCCACCTTCTCATACTTTTCAGCCCACGATTCCAATATGGTCTTTTCCGAGGCACTCCCAAACAGTTGCACCCGGTAGCCTCTCGCCGAAAGCATCGCCACCAATTGTTCCATTCTATCCAATGGCCATATCTTGCCCCTATGTTGGGCAAAAGGAGCCACCCCCACCACTCTCTCAGTGCCGTCGGTGAGGCTTGCCGACCGACAATCCTGAGCCACCACCGTGCCGTTCAGCCCACAACGGTCAAACACGCGGTCAAACCGCTGCCATGTGGCCAATCCTCGCCCGCCGCGTTTCTTGATGCAGCGTACGGGAACCATACGCAGTCGAAACAGCCAGTCCACCCCTATCGTGCGCAACACATGGTGCATATCTGCCACCACGTCAGGCCTCAATGCCGACAGCTGCCTGTATAGCTCACGGGGCTTCTGCCGTTTCTCGGTTGGGACATATCGCACATTCTCCATGCCACGGAACAGCGGCTCCAGCCGTGGCGGTGCGGCCACAAAGAATAGCACATCAGTATTTTGCCTCGCCCGCTGCCACAACACCGGCTCTAAAATAGCCACGTCGCCCAAGGCTGACAATCTGACAACTAGTACACGCCTGCTATAGTCCCGGCCACTCATTTCTTACCGTACAGCATCGGATTTAACTGCGGGTCGTTGTACATCTTCATCTGACGGTACAGTTTCATCCGTTTCCGTCCCTCCGACAACTCTTGCAGCAGGTCGTCAATCGCCTGCGTCAAGTCCGCCTTCTGTTCCAACAGGATATTGTACTTATTTCGACAACGCACAAGGTGTGCCTCGTCAACATCTGTCCGCTCCACCTCGATGCCGAAATGATATATCTTCAACGCCAGTATCGACAACCTGTCCAATGCCCACGCCGGTGTCTCGGTGTTTATCTTGGCACCAGGCCTCAACTCCACCTTCGCAAACAGCTGCATATAATGGTCGTCAATCCGCTCCACCATGTCGGTGCGCTGTTGGTTCGAGCGGTCTATCCACCGCTTCAGCCGCAACGCTTCTACGGGATCCACATCGGCGGGACGAACCAAATCTTCCAAATGCCACTGCACCGTGTCAACATAGCTCTTTTCCCAAAGCAAGTGTTCGAATGTCCCCTCTGAGAATGGATTCCGTGTCGGCGCATCCACCGAATCTATCTTGTGATACTCAGCCACCTGCCGAGCAAATATGTCGAAAATATCATTGGCTTTCATGCTACAAAGTTACGTTTTTTTTCTGACATAGCTAAAGTTTGACTGGTTATTTTTCTTGGCTCCACCCAATTCCGTACAACCCAACACCAGCTCACTCCATATTCCGCTCCATCTCCAATCATACTCCGTTCCATCTCCGCTCCAGGGTGCGGAAAGCAACCCCAAAACCGACAGAAATCGATAGGATGAACTAGGGAGCGGCCTGAAAAGGCAGGGAGCGGCAAAGGCAACAAAAAAGATTTGAAAGGACTGGCTGAGACGGACATATACGGTTGGGAATTAGAACGGTGTAGAACTAAGGTCTGTGGACTTGACTATACTAGGCAAACTTTAGCGGTATAATAGGCACTCTGTCCATTCAGGCTTACTATTCGTTTCCCCCAGTGGTCCGGGCAGGGAGGTTGGCACCACTGTTGAAAAGGCAAATATCGTGCTGTCGTCTTCTTCTGGACGATAGGGACTGTAGGGCATTCCCATCGTGTCAGTGACGGTCAGCGGCTGGATAAGGCATACCACTCCTGCACGAGCTTTTGCCACCAACCCGTACAGCAACTCTTCGTCCTCGGTGAGATAGGTCCGGCGGTAGAATTTCAACTGAAAGTACTGTTGCGGGACATGCGTCACCGCCATCAGTTCCGCAAATTCAGGATGTTCCTTCAGCCACTGCCTACGCTGCTGCGGCCCGTTCACAGCGGGCAACCGCTCCCCTACCTCATACACCTCCTCATACGCACATGGCACCTCAAAACTATAGTGGTACAGCTCCGACGGATTGTTCTGCAATCTCCGTCGCAACCCTTCTTGCCAATGGGTGGTGTCGTCGGGGTAACGTTGCCGCAGCTGACGCACCATTGCTTGCTCGTCCATCACCGAGTCGGGGTGATAGAAGGCATACCATGTCCGAGCGTAATAGTGCCTCACCGACATAGGGTTCTTGTTTTGCGACAGGTAGGCGTAATACTCAAACAGTTTCGAGGCCTTTACCTTCACCCCGTTCGCGTCACCAAAAGCCCTAGCCAACATATTCAGCAGCATCTGGTTGTTGCCTACAGCACAGCCGTGCAAAAACACCACTGTCTGGCTGTCGACCACAGTGCTGTCGGGCGGAACCAAAGTCCCGTCCAACATAGCATCGAAGAGAGCCTCTGCCGATGTGCGCCTGCCACCGGGCACCACCTTCATCTGCAGGTCGACAAACTCATTGCCGTGGCTCACTATGTTTATCAAGCCGTAAGGTAGCCCGTTTTCAGTAGGG
Source organism: uncultured Bacteroidaceae bacterium (assembly GCA_964616965.1). GTDB lineage: Bacteria > Bacteroidota > Bacteroidia > Bacteroidales > P3 > Colimorpha. The sequence goes on from CAZTVH010000112.1 coordinate 6,825, forward strand.
TGCTTGCCCAAATAGTCCAGCACTTGGCTCAGCGAGGTCAACCCATCCACCACCACCTCGGTCCGCTCCTCTGGATTCAGCCTATAGTAATACCCCGCCAGCGTATAGTATTGGTTATACAACGAGTTGTCCTCACCCATGATAAAGGTGATGGCCGTGCGTCGCACGGTATCGCAAGGCAGCGTATCGCATACCTCACTCGCTTGCACAGGCACGGTGTCGCCCCTGCCCTTGCACGACAGGAGCAACACCGCACACAGCACCGAGCACAGCAACAGACCGTGCCTCACAGCTACTTCAGTTTAAACTCAATAGGCAAGTTGTACTGCACCCTTACCGGCTTGCCTCTTTGTTTGCCGGGCTTCCATTTGGGCATCTTCATCAACACACGCACAGCTTCAGCCCCACAGCCGCCGCCAATGTCGCGCAGCACCTTTACATTACTAATACTACCATCTTTCTCAACTGTGAAGCTGACAAACACTCTGCCCTCTATCTTTTGGTCTTTTGCCAGTTGCG
>CAZTVH010000113.1:0-7338 GCA_964616965.1 uncultured Bacteroidaceae bacterium
CAGGCCTGCCCCAATGCCCCTTTACGCGTCCGCCGACGAGGCCTGCAATATACTCTATGCCGAATCGGAACAAGGCTGCGGAAAGGCCTGAAAAAGGCCGTCCCGGAGGTGCGTTTTTTTTATAAAAATATTGGTTTTTATTTTGTTATGTCAGATTTTTTTCGTACTTTTGCATCGTGAAAACAACAGGTGCAGACATAGAAGAGATACTGTCGGGGCTGTTCGCGGAAATCGCGGCCCTGAAGTCGGAGGTGTCCAGGCTGAACCGGCTTCTGGACAGGAAGGACGGAGAAATCTCCTGCCTGAAGAAAAGGCTGTCGAAGTACGAGAAACCCGACAAGGACAGCGGCAACAGCAGCGTTCCGCCCACACAGGACAGCCTGGCCAGACAGGTTGTCCGCCACACGAAGTCACTCCGCAAGCCGTCCGGGCGTCCGAGCGGGGGGCAGAAGGGCCACAAGGGGAGCTGCCTGTCCGTGGACAGGGAGCCTGACGAGAGGGTGGACATCCGGCCGGCCGTCTGTGAGTGCTGCGGGAAGCCGCTGGAGGCCGCCGGGGCGGAGGAGGCCTCGGCGCACTACACCGTCGACTTCAGGATAGTGCCGTTTGTGACGAAGCACACGGCCTACAGATGCCGGTGCCGCTGCGGACACACCACCGTGGCGGGCCTGCCGGAGGGGATGCGCCCCGGGACAGGGTACGGGACAAACGTGCAGGCATTGGTCACGTACCTGATGCACGAGCAGTGCATACCGTCGAACAGGATTGTCCGCATGATGGCCGACGTGTTCGGCATACCGCTGAGCGAGGGCACCGTGTACAATGTGGTGAGAAGGCTCGGCGACAAGGCGAGATACGCCTACGGGGTGATACGGCAGAGGATCGAATCGTCGCACGTGGTCGGCGGAGACGAGACCGGGGCGTACGCCGGCGGACGGCACGGCTGGGCATGGGTCTTCCAAAACCGAGACCTGACCTACCTCTTCTTCGACCGCTCCCGCGGAATCAAGGCCGTGGAGAAGCATTTTAAGGACGGGCTGCCCCATTCGGTAATAGTGTCCGACAGGCACTCCACCTACTCCGTCATGCGGTCCAAGGGACGGCAGGTATGCCTTGCCCACCTGCTGAGGAACCTCGAGTACCTGAACGAGCTCGACACCGGCCAGCACTGGTCGGCGGACGTGCAGCAGGTGCTCAGGGATGCGATAAACCTCCGGAAGACCCCCGACGGAGGCCTCCCGGGGAAAGACATCGTCCGGGGAGTCAGGGACAGGATGGACAGGCTCCTGGGCACCGACCTCTCCATGCTGGACAAAGACTTCGAAAGCCTGCGGCACGGCATCGCGAAAGTGAGGGACCACCTGTTCACATTCCTCGTCGACAAAGACGTCCCGCCCGACAACAACGGGAGCGAGAGGGCGGTGAGAATGATAAAGGTAAAGCAGAAAGTGAGCGGATGCTTCCGCACGGTGGCCGGGGCCGACATCTACGCGATGCTGCACTCCATCATGGACACGGCTCATAAAAACAAGCAGTCGAAGTACGGAGCCATGCTTGCCCTCGCCAACTTATAATCCTCCGCATTCTACTCCGCCATCCTCAATATGCTCTATTCTACATGGGGTGGCTGAGTAGTTACCTTTGATACTACTGGCAAATCAGCGTTTGCCAAACTAGAGCCATGTTTTTTTTGAGGCAGGGTGTAGTTTTTTCTATCTTTTTAGCGTTATTATTATCGGGAACGTATCATTCCCTTTGACTTTACAAATAATTACATAATCTAAAACTTTACCAAAATGAAGAATTTCCTGATTACTCTGGCCGTGGCGATGACGTTGCTATGGCTGCCAAAAGGCTCAAATGCCCAATGCTCTCCAGGAGCGAGGATGTGTCTGGTGAGTGTGCTATGCGACGACATGGTGGGCGACGGATGGAACGGTGCCTCACTCGAAGTGTGGCAGGACTCTGTACTGAGAGGCAATGTGACTCTCACCACGGGTTATTCCGGGGAAGTAGAAGTACCCGTGTGTTCTGACGACACGGTACGCTTCGTATGGCGTTCGGGACTACTGGACTATGAAATTTCGTTTTCAATCCTTAACGGCGACGGGAGTGTGGTACTCGCCGACGTGATGGCTGGGGACTTGAGCAATGGCAGCACGGTGGCAATGCTGATGCCTTCGTGCCCCTCATGTGTCCATCCTATCAACTTGACCTGCCGCCCCGACAGCACCAATGCCTGGGTATCATGGTCGCCCGTGTACGACGAGAGCGGATGGCTGCTCTATCTCAACGGCACTCTTCTTGCCACTGTGGGCAGTCCAAGCTTCATGTTGACGGGATTGACCATGAACACGACCTATACGGTGGGAGTGCGTTCGCTCTGCAACGGCTCGTCGGGGCCCGACACTTCGGACATGGTAGAAACCACGTTCCGCACCACCTGCCCCCCTATTGCAATACCTTATTTCAATAACTTCAGCACCGAGACGCTTGATGCGATACCCTCGTGCTGGAATCCAATAATCACATTCAGCGATGCCCCCAAGGTGTTCGACGAAGCCTCCTTCTCCGACTCGATGGCACTCTTTTTTGCCGCGTCGGGGATGAACGTCCTTGCGACACCATTGATACCTCTACCAGGCAACGAAATCAAGGTGACATTCCAAGCCATGATTGAAATGGGCATCAGTTTCGGTGGATTCAACCTGACCAACTCCAGCCTGCGTGCAGGCGTGATGAGCAACCTAAACGACACCTCGTCATTCATCCCCTTGGTGACAATCACCACAATGGACAACACCTGGCGCGAATATGAGTTCTCCACCTCGGCACTCAGTCCCGACTCCGCGTACTATGTGGCTTTCTTCTTCAAGGGCGACGACATTTTCTTTGGCAACGGCTTTGTGGACGACTTGAGCATCATGCACGACAATGGCTGCGAAAGGCCTCAATATGTGTATGTGGACAGCGTGGGTGCACGCAGTGCCTACCTGCATTGGAGCAATGGGGGCAACAACACTACAGGCTACTACATCTACTACTCCACCTACAACAATTCGCGCACTGCCACCGAATATAGCTGGACCTCAGACACTACTATCGTGCTGCACGGACTTGACCAAAGTGCCACTTATTATGTGTGGGTACGCTCGGCCTGTGGCGAAGACAGTTCCGACTATAAAGCATTCCCTCCATTCACCACACAGATGACCTGCGCGGCGGTGTCCGACGTGAGGTTGGACAACGTGGGATACACCGCAGCAGTACTGTCGTGGCAATACGATGCACTGAACGGCTACCCCTCAGAAGGTGCTTGGGTGCAACTGGTGGATTTGGAGAGTCCGCTGACAACCATATACGACACCTTTGTGCTGAGCAACACCCTTGTGCTGACAGAACTGCAGCCTAGCCACAGCTATAGGGCATACATCCGCAACACCTGCACACTCGAAAACGGTAGCGACACTGCCAACAGCACACCATTCGACTTCATGACCGGGTCGTGCAGCGAGATTGTAGGCGACGGGAGCCTGAGTGGCAACGGCTATTTTGTCAGCACAGCCTTAACACATTCGTACGCTCAAACGCTATACTCACATGCCGAGATGCCTTTGATTGACACCATTTGGGGCATAGCCTACCGCACCTCGACAGGTGTGCAGGAGGCTATCACCTTCAGTCTCTATATGGCGAATACCGATATGACGACCTTTGCACCAAACAGTTATGTACCGTTTGCCTCGTTCACACCTATGGTTACGAACTATACCATCAACCCCTCATCGGCTGAATGGCATATCGTCCGTTTCGACACACCTTTTGTATACGACACCCTGCGCAACTTGGCAGTGGCGGTACACAACGCCAGTGGTCGTTTCTATCTCAGCTCGACGGAATGGTACTACCATCCCACCACTGGAGGTCACACGATAGCATGGAACAACTTTGGACCCATCTCACCAAGCGCACCCTCCTCTCCTTTCGGCAGTTTGGTGACAAACTATGCGGCCGACGTGCGCTTTATAGCCCATTGCGAGGCCGACGAATGTCAGGCCCCCATTGTGAGCGAGGTGGTGACAGACTCGATCAGCGTGTCGCTCGCATGGTTGACGATGGGTACGGCAACGGGCGGATATGTGGTGCAATACCGCCCAGCATCGGCAACGGCATACCTCACCGCTGTCACTACGACTTCACCCTATGCCACCATCAGTGGACTTTCGCCCGCCAGCACATACCAAGTGCGCGTCGGTTCGGTCTGCGAGAACGACACCATGTGGGACAACCTGACGGCAACAACGGGTTGCGGACGTGTGATTGTGCCCTATGCCGAGAATTTCGACAGCCGTCCCGACGGGGTCATGCCTCCCTGCTGGAACTACAACCGCTATGTGGTGAACAATCGCTACAGCGGACTGCTGTGGCAACCTTCGCTGACACGCCAACCTGCTGTCCTGCCCGTGTTCAACTTGCCGTTAAACCAGTTGGAAATAAACTTCAGAGCCTTGCTTGAAAGCGTGCAGGAGGGCGAAGGCATCGTGGTAGGTGTAACCGACGACGAGTGCACCACCTACCAGTGGCTCGACACCCTAACAGATGCCGACCAGTCTCTATCGCACTATGTGTGGTTCCGCTACGACTTCAGCAACTACACAGGCGACGGCACCCGTATCGCACTGGCACATCTACTGAACGGTGCCGAAGCAGCCGTCATTGACGACATCACAGTAACAGAGGCACTGGGCTGTGCGCCCCCCTCTACCCTTAAGGCAATGTCCACAAGAGATGCCGCCAATGTGGTGGTACAATGGAATAACCCTAGCGGTGCACCGCTGTGGCAGGTAGCTTGGGATACAGTAACATACTCTTTCTCCGCATTGCGCAACTGGACCACCACCTCCGACACCTTCTACACCCTGCCTCCGCTGGCATCAGGTGGGAAATATACCCTGTACGTCCGTGCTATCTGCGGGAGTGGCGAGAGCGCATGGCGTTCTACCAACTTTGCCGCCGGCAGTCTCGCCATGCCCTTCCGCCTGTCAGACACAATTGTAGGCTGTGGCATAGTGGTGTATGACAACGGCGGTGCGCTGCACAACTACGAAAACCGCAGCTCCGACATGCTGATTATCCACCCTGACGACAGCAACCATGTGGTGCGCTTCAACGGCGGTGTGGTAGATCTTTGCCCATGGGGCGGTGACACCTTGAGCGTGTACGAAGGCGAAGGTATCGGCGGCGCGCTGCTGTACAGCATATCTTCCACCTACGGCCCTGAAGAGATAAATGTGAACCTAGTATCGGAAGAAGGTCCCTTGACCATACATTTCGTTTCGGACGGCTACAGAACAGCAGGTGGATTTGAATTGTATACCTCCTGCACCGAAGCCCCGGCATGTCGCCGCCCACGCGGAGTGGAGGTAACGGTAACCTCTCCCAACGATGCCGACATCACTTGGACGGGCAACGCCGTCTCCTACGATGTCTCCTACCGTCCGACTGGCAGCAATGCCTCTTGGCGGACTGTGAATGTGAGCGACAACTACACGACCCTTTCGGGTCTGACAGCGGGTGCTACCTACGAATTGTTTGTGCAAGGATATTGTTCTGGAAACGTGGCATCTCCAGCCAGCAGTACCATCAGGTTCACCACCCTATGCGAGGCATACACCATCGCCCCGGGCTACACGGTGGAGGAGAGTTTTGAAGACAACCAAGTCCCCGCCCGTTGTTTCACCATACTACAGGCAGACAACAACCCGAACACGATGGTCCACTCTGCCGAACGAGCATTTTCAGGCAACAGCAGCTTCCGCTTCAGTTCCTATCTGGCAACACCCGACTACAACCAATACCTAATCTCACCCTACCTCACCTCGGTCGACAGCCTGAGTCTGCGTTTCCGGTACAGCGATATGATGTATGGCAACGAGCAGTTGAGAGTGGGGTATTCATTGACAGGCAACAACCCCTCCGACTTTGTGTGGACCGACACCCTGACTACTTCGGGCATCCTGTGGAAACGATACGATGGCAGCTTCCCTGCCGCGACACGTTTCATCGCCATCAACTACATGTCGAGGTTGCGCTACTATGCCTATGTCGACAGTCTGCAGATTAGCGTGGTGGCAAGTGCCGACTGCCAAGCCCCCACCATCACCAACATATCGGAGTCGGCTGAAAGCATCACCGTGGAATTCACCTCTCCCGGCACTATAGAGGCCTACATCACTGACCAAGATTGGAACGACGACGTGAACGGTGTGACCACCAACATGAGCCGACACACTTTTGTCGGATTGCAGCCCAACACAGAATACATCATTGGCCTGCGCAGCCATTGCACCAACGGCATCAACTCGCACTGGACCACTCGTCGTGTGACCACCTCGACCGAAGGATGCCTCCCGCCACAAAACTTTGCACTGGACGAGGTGGGCTACACCTCTGCCACCCTCAGTTGGGAAGGCACCGCCTCGCAGTGGGAAGTGAATGTCGCAGGGCAGGGCTACGATATGTCCTATCTGGCCGAGTCTTCGCCCTTTGTCGTGACAGGCCTTGCCAGCGGCGAAGCATATCATGCCAAGATCCGCTCACTTTGCAACGGCCTACATGGCGAATGGAGTGAGACCACTATCGACCTCACCACGCTGTATTGCGCACCTGTAAATCAGCTCGAAAGCCATGTGGTAGATGTGGCGGCAGGCATCGTAGACCTCTCATGGCAGGGCAGCGCCGACCGCTATGTGCTAATCTACGGCGAAGAGCATTTTGCAACTGATGAGGGCACAACCATAACCGACATAGCCGACCATCACTACCGCCTGACGGGCTTGCGCAGTGGTGTGGCCTACGACTTCTATATCAAGGCTCAATGCGACGAGACAGCTTCAAGCCAGTGGAGTGAGAGAGGACACTTCGTAGTCTCTCACGAAGGCATTGCCGACCTGCAAGAGGACATGTCCGTAAGCATCAGCCCCAATCCTGCCTCAGGTTCGACAGCCTTAATACTAAATGGTGTGCATGGTCAGGTAGAAGTAGAGCTGATTGACATCAGTGGCCGCACTGTCATGCACAAACACGTTGAGTGTCACGACGGATGCCGTGTGCGCCTCGATCTCGGCACCACACTTCCCGGAATCTATTTCGTACGAATCGCCTGCAACGACAGAACCCTCGTTAGAAAGGTTGTCGTGCAGTAGGCCATACCGTTTGTATCAGACAGAAACAGTTGCCTCTTTTTCAGGGGCAACTGTTTCCGTTCATTTGATAATAACAACCACTACCGCCACACTACAAGAACAGGTAGCGGGCAATAAACAGGATGGCAAGCAC
>CAZTVH010000114.1:0-7230 GCA_964616965.1 uncultured Bacteroidaceae bacterium
AACACGCACCTGAAACGTGCGCGTCTACCAATTCCGCCACCCGGGCATCTGGTAGAGTTCCGACTCTCGGAACTTTTGTTATTAAAAAAACAACACTGCTGTTGTTTTTTTGTGCCCAGGACAAGACTTGAACTTGCACCGCCCTACGGCGACTACCCCCTCAAAGTAGCGTGTCTACCAATTCCACCACCTGGGCTTGCTATCTCTCGAAAGCGGGTGCAAAAGTACTAACTTTTTTCGACATGTACAAAAAAAAACATCTTTTTTTTATTTTTGTTTTGTCAACTATCTGTACTTCAAATATTAGATACATCCATTTTTATTTCATTCTAGTCCTGCAGAGTCGTCCAAAAACGCATTCAGGCTTCGTCCCCAACGGAAAATCTACCACTCTATGCCGACAAAAAATCCCCCTTGCATTCATAATTCTTTGCAAGGGGGATAGTTACGTTTATTCCGTGTAACGACTACTCATCGTCTTCTTCCACCTCTTCCTCTTCCTCCATGTCAGACGAGTCGCCAGAGAAGCCGGCGAGGAAGCTCTGTATCTCGTTGCGCGAGTTGGTCAGCGAGTAGGAGAAGCCCTCCATCACGCGTTTGTCCTTTTTGAGGCCTACCAGCTTGTCATTCCATTCTCCCACACTGCTGTTGATGCTCAGGTGGTGGGTCTTGTTCTCGTACTTGAAGTAGTACCAATGGTCGTTAGCCACCTGTATATACAACACCAGATAGGTCTCGCTGCCCCTCTTGAAGAGCTGTGCCTTGACGCGCACATTGACGTGCAATTGCTGCTTGCCCACGTTGCATATTGCCGTGGTGCCGCTGGCGTGGTAGCCCATCGTAGGTGAGTACTGCCAGCGCAATCCTTCAAACATGATGGTGTTGTTCAGGCACCCTTCCAGCTTGTCGAAAGCACCCGTGCTCAAGTAGGTTTGATATGCCAGTTCGCCGTTGGGGTCGCCCATGTCGTAGTTCAGCGCACGGTCCAGCAGGTCGTTGTCGCGGTCGGCGGCATCGGGTCGCAGGTCGTTCTCAATCTGCTTCGCCATCTGTGTGATAAGCCCGTTGTCGATGGGGAATGTGATGCCGAAGATGGTCTTCATCAGGAAGTCGTTCTCGTTATTCGGGTCGTAATACACGGTGCCGTACGAGCGCACTACCACAGGCCCTTCGCCCACGCCGAAGTCGATAGGTCCTTCACCCTCTATGACGCAGTTGTCGGTGTGCAGGGTCAGGTATCGGTCTATAACCTCTTTGTCGTCAAGTTTCTCCTGCGAGGTAATGGTGTAGGTGCCGGCTCCTTCGTCGTAATGCAGCAGGCCGTGGCTACTCAGTAGTTCGATGCCAGGTTGTTGCTTGACCAAGAAAGCTGCGGTGGGTTTGAGCCCCATCTGTGCCAGATGCAGCGAGGCACTGATGGGATTGCCCTTCCAGTCGACGGGGTTCTCAGGCACGGTGACGCGGATGTCTTCGGGGTCGAGGTAGTCGGCATATGCCAGCAGCCCCAGCTGGTCTTTTGGGGCGCATTTGTGCAGCAGGCGCACACCGCCGTCGAAGCGGAAGAACCTATGCTGTGCGTCGGCACTCACCTTGCCAGCAAAGCCGAACGCCTCCGATAGGGTAAAGTTGGCACTGTCGGCGATGGTGCCGTTGGCAACGCTTACCCCCTGTTCGTTAGGGGCGATTTCGGTCATGTAGATAGGCTGTTTCTTCTCATCCACTCCCACATAGTCTATATAGCCCTTTCCGCCATACTGCTGGCCGTTCTTCACCATCAGGTCGCAATTATAGAACAGGTGGAAGCCGCTGTCGCGTGGGAAGAGCAACTCACCACCCTGTATCATGCTCATGTCGCCACCCTTGCTGATATGCAGCGAGTCGCCCGACGGGGCGATGACCGCGTCGGCGATAGGCAAGGCGTAGACGTTGTGGTTCGAAAGCTCCAGGTTGTCGTACTGGTAGGTGCTGTTGATGGCACAGAAGCGTATGTCCTTCAGCTTGGGGTCGGTGCTCTCAAACCGTGCGCCGGGCATTTGGTTCAGCCGTTTGGCACGGTCGCGCAGTGGCACCACCTCCATGCCGCCAGTCTCCATGCTCTTGCTGTTGTCGAGGGCAAGGAACTTGTGGTCCCAGTTCCATGTGTATTGGTCCACCCAGGCTGCGTAGCCCAAGGCGGGCAGCAGTGTGCGTTCCAAATCGGCGTTGGAGGTGAACCGTCCCGTGTGCTCTTCGTAGTCCACATGCGACCGCATATTCTTAGCCTCGAAAGCCACGTTGTTGTATTTGGTCGACATCAAGGTGAAGTCCGTCTGCGCGGCATCCATCTCCATTGTCTTAAACTCGAAACGTTTCGATTTCAACTTCCCTTCGTGTAGTGTGGCGGTGCCGTAGCCTGTTGCGCCCTTAGGCTGCATGGTGAAACGTCCTGCCAGCTGGGTCACTCCGTGGTACATCTGGAAGGGCGTGCCGTCTTTCAGTTGCGACACCGTCATCGAGTCCTTATAGGGGTACCACCGTATCAGTGCCTTGCCATTGTGGCAGTCGGGGAAGTTGTCCTCCTCCTTTACATAGAAGGTGTCGGTATGTGCCATCATCGAGTCGGGCATAAAGAGGTATCGTGTGGTCTTGGCCGTGGCTGTGAGGTACTCCAGCGTTCCCTCGCCACGCAGGCCGCGATAGCTGAGGTCCACAGTCTTGTAGAATGTGCCCTTGCCGCCGTAGGTGGGGTACCCTCCCGACGGCACTTGGGAGATAAAGCCCAGCGAGTAGTCGCGTTGCACCTTCAGTGGCTCCTGTATTTCGGGGAATATCCCTGCCGAAGTCAGTGCTCCGAGGAATTCCAGACTGTCGGTCTTGAAGTCGGTCAGCTGCTTGATGACGAAGGGATATAGCGAATAGTAGAAGTTCTCGCGGTTGTACACGCCGTTGAAGATAAACGGCCTGTCGTAATAGACATAGCTGGGCTGCACGCTGTTGAAGATGGGGTAGTCCTTGTTCTTCTTCAGTCCGCAGTGGTTGTCGGGCTTGTCCACCTGTATGTCGCCCACCAGGTTGAACAATGGCGTGCGCACCATCACCTCCTTGTCGGGGTCGGTGAAACTGGTCACATAGAAACGGATAGAGTCAATCTGTGGCAGGTCGAATTTAAAGTCCTCGTAGTAGAACGAGGCATCGGTGACATTCATCTCGAAGCGTCCCACATTGATAAAGCCCGAAAAGAGGATGTCGCGGTTCTTCTTCACCACAATGTCGCCCCCATAGGGCTTCACCACCACCAGCTGGCTGTCGCTCACCACAAACTTCTTGATGCCGTGCACCCGCAAGTCGAGGGTCGACAGCTCCAACTCAGCGTTGTTTCCCGTAGTCTCCGACTGCAGCGTCAGCGCGTCGTAGTCGTGTCCCTGCTGCTTGACGATAGCCTTGTAGAAGCCTATCAGCTTGTCGTGTACATGTATGCGCTTCGTGCCCTCGTCATACGACACCAGGCCCGCCTTCGACAGCCCGTGCACCATCAGCTTCGTCTGGCTCTCATCCATGCGGATGGCATTCTGGAATGCCACCAGCGAGAAGTCCTGTTTCATGTCGTGTGCCTTCATGTATTTGTATACGCGCACCACTGGGCTATCCTTGTCGATGCCCTGCACCTCTATCGACTTCTGCAGCGAGTAATATCTGTTCGACTCAAAGGTCACAAAGGTCTGCGTATTGTTCTGTGCCACCATGTTAAACTCGATAATATCCTTATCAATCAGCCAGTTTATGTTCTCGCAGTAGATGTCCAGTTGGTGGTAGCTGTCGGTGTAGGGGCTGTAGTAGTTGCGCTTGGTGCTGTTTATCATGTTCACCCTGTTGTCGGCGGTGGTGTAGCGCACCAGCACGCCGGCGTTGCAGATAGAGTCCTCGCCGATAAACATCTTCACCGAGGCCCGCTCGGAGGTGAGCATGTGCGGCAGCACGGCAAATTTGGTTGCCGTCACCACCAGAAACCGTTTCCCCTCACGGTAGAATATCATCGAGGCTGGGTTCTTCTCGTCGTTGGTCACAAAACGGGGCCCATACATCATAAAGTTGCCCTCAAAGTCCACTCCTGGCAGCACATCCTTCAGTTGGAAGTCCTTCTGATACGAGCGGAACTTGGGGAAGGTATACTTGTCCGCGTCGGTCTTGCTACTCAGTGCTTCCTCCACCTCGCCCTTGATGGGGGTCTTGAAGTAGTTGCTGTTGATAAATGTCACCGAGTCGGCCGAGAATTTGGGCAGCTTCACGTTGGCCGAATACACCTCCAAGTCGGCGTGGCAGGTGGCTGCCGACACCCCACACCGTTCCCATGTCAGGCGGCCACCCTTGCCTTCCCATGTCTCGGTGAGGTAGTAGTAGGTGCCCGTGGTGCCGAAGATGGTGTTTTGGTCGGCGTTGTTGCCAGTGCCGGAGATGTAGGTGAGGTCCACCGAGCCTTTGAATATCGTGCGTATGTCGTTGCGCAGCACCTCCAGCTGGAACGTGGTGCCGGGCTGCGTCTTCCACACCGACGACTTCGAGCGGTACAGCGTGCGGCTCTCCAGCAGGGCGGCGGTATACTCGATAAAGCCCGTTATCTCCTTCTTCTTGCTGGTCATGGTCATAATGGCGGCGGTGGCGGTCAGCCACTCGTCGAAGGTTGTCGCCGACACCCGTGCGCCGTGATACGCCACCAGTGCCTCGGTCAGGTTCACATAGTCGGGTGTGGGCTCCATCTTGGTCTTGCGGGCGGCATTGTAGAGGTCCACCACCTGCTGCTGGTGTTTGTCGTCGAGGCCCCTGTACACGCTCTCAAAACGGTTCACCAACTCGGTGTTGGCGGCTATTTTCTCCTCCACCTTGCTGTTTCCGTTCAGGTATCGCAGCAGCTGCGGTGCTATCGAATCTTGGTCGAATGTAACCTTTGTCTTGGTCGGACGGGTCTGTGCTTCAGCCTGCTGGCACACAAGGGGCAGCAAGGCAAACACAATGAGAATAGGAATGTAACGTTTCATAAGGTGCATATTATTTCACGGTGCAAAATTAGTCCTTTTTACTCATACAAATAACGCCGTTTCCTTTTTTTTATTAGAGTATGGTTGTTAATAATTCTTAGTCGGAGTGGTCAGGTGGGTCGGAGCGGTCGGGGTGTCTGATTATTCCGAGATGACTTTTTTTTCTTGTAATTCAGAAAAAAAGCGTATCTTTGCAGTCCGTATTGAGTAGCTCGGTTCCCATCCAATCGGGTATTGCCCAATATGTTATATATGTTTCACCCGGTCGGATGGGCGACCACAGAACCTACAAATCTCACACATGGATTACAAAAATGTGCAGCCGTTAGCAGACTTTGACTGGGATGCTATCGACAACAAAAAAGAAGTCACCAACGAGCAATCACAAAAGATGATTGAGCAGTACGAGCAGACCTTCAATGCTTTCACCGAGCAGGAGGTCATCGAGGGCACCATCGTCAGCATCACCGACCGCGAGGCAGTCGTCAACATCGGTTTCAAGAGCGACGGTGTCATCCCCGCCTCCGAACTGCGCTACAATCCCGACTTTAAGGCAGGCGACAAAATCGAAGTCTACGTCGAAAGTCAGGAAGATGCCAACGGACAGCTCCTCCTCAGCCACAAGAAGGCTCGTATCCTCAAATCTTGGGAGCGTGTCAACCAGGCTTACGAGAATCAGGAAATCATCACTGGCTACGTCAAGAGCCGCACCAAGGGTGGTCTCATCGTCACCGTCTTCGACAACATCGAGGCCTTCCTCCCCGGTTCGCAGATTGATGTCAAGCCCATTCGCGACTATGACGTGTTCGTCGACAAGAGCATGGAGTTCAAGGTCGTGAAAATCAACCACGAATACAAGAACGTCGTCGTCAGCCACAAGGCCCTTATTGAGGACGAAATCGAAGCCCAGAAGGCCGAGATTATCTCCCACCTCGAAAAAGGTCAGGTGCTCGAAGGCACCGTCAAGAACATCACCCCCTACGGTGTGTTCGTCGACTTGGGTGGCGTGGACGGTCTGGTCCACATCACCGACCTCAGCTGGGGCCGCGTCTCCGACCCGAAAGACATCGTCGAGCTTGATCAGAAAATCAACGTCGTCATCCTCGACTTCGACGAAGCCAAGCATCGCATCGCCCTCGGCCTCAAACAGCTCACTCCCCACCCCTGGGATGCTCTCGATGCCAACCTTAAGGAAGGCGACCGCGTGAAGGGCAAGGTAGTCGTCATCGCCGACTACGGTGCCTTCGTCGAGGTGGTCCCCGGTGTCGAAGGCCTCATTCACGTCAGCGAGATGAGCTGGAGCCAGCACCTGCGCAGCGCACAGGACTTCCTCAAAGTGGGTCAGGAGGTCGAAGCCGTCGTCCTCTCCCTCGACCGCGAACAGCGTAAGATGAGCCTCGGTCTCAAGCAGCTCATGCCCGACCCCTGGCTGACCATCGCCGAGAAATACCCCGTGGGTAGCAAGCACACCGCCACCGTCCGCAACTTCACCAACTTCGGCATCTTCGTCGAACTCGAAGAAGGCGTTGACGGCCTCATCCACATCAGCGACCTCAGCTGGAGCAAGAAGATTAAGCACCCCGCCGAGTTCACCAAGATTGGCGACAGCATCGAGGTAGTCGTCCTCGAAGTCGATGCCGAAAACCGTCGTCTCAGCCTCGGCCACAAGCAGCTTGAGGAGAACCCTTGGGATGTCTACGAGTCACTCTTCACCGTCGGTAGCGTACACCAGGGCACCGTCGCCAGCATCAACGACAAGGGCGCGACCATCACCCTGCCTTACGGCGTGGAAGGTTTCGCTCCTATGCGTCACCTTGAGAAGGAAGACAAGAGCAAGGCCCGTCAGGGTGAGACTCTCGACTTCAAGGTCATCGAATTCTCCAAGGACAACAAGAAAATCATCGTCTCCCACACCCGCATCCTCCACGACGCCCTCGAAGGCGAGCGCGTAAAGAGTGAGAACGAGGAGGTCAAGAAAGACCGCGCCACCAAGAAGACCGTCAAGAAGATCAACGAGACTCTCGAAAAGACCACCCTTGGCGACCTCAGCGTCCTTGCCAACCTCAAAGAGGAGATTGAGAAAGAACAGAAAGGCGAATAATCCAATTATAGCCCTCTTTTTTCGTTCATATTTTTTGAACCGGAGCACCCGTTGTTCCGGTTCTTTTTGTATGCTCGGCATGAGCATTGCCTAACGGGAGCAAGTCCCAAGTGAGCC
>CAZTVH010000115.1:0-4176 GCA_964616965.1 uncultured Bacteroidaceae bacterium
GCCTACTTCTTCACCGACATCTTCAACACCATCGCCTCCACCCACTACTCCATTGCCAACGTCATCATTCTGCCTGTCGGCATCAGCTTCTTCACCTTCCAAAACATCAGCTACATAGTCGATGTCTACAAAGGCAAGGTGCGCCATGCCGACAACATCCTCGACTTTGGGTTCTACACCACCTTCTTCCCCCAGTTGGTGGCGGGGCCCATCATCCGTGCCGACCAATTTGTGCCACAACTCTACAAACCCTACTTCCTCAGCCGTCGGCAGTTTGGCATCGCCGTGTTCTGGATATTGAACGGGCTGGTCAAAAAACTGGTGTTGAGCGACTATCTGGCCGTGTCGTTCGTCGACCGCGTGTTCGACAACCCCTTGCTCTACACCCCCTTTGAGAATTTCTCCGCCTTGCTGGTCTACTCGCTGCAGGTCTACGCCGATTTCTCAGGCTACACCGACATCGCCATTGGCGTAGCCATGCTGATGGGCTTCTACCTGCCCACCAACTTCAACTCGCCCTACAAGGCCACCAACCCCGCAGGCTTCTGGAAACGATGGCACATCTCGCTTAGCAACTGGCTCAAAGACTACCTCTACATCCCCCTCGGCGGCAACCGCAACAGCACCGTAGGCACCTTTGTCATACCCACCGTCATGCTCCTCGTGGTAGTGCTGATGGCTAAGACCCGCTGGGTGACACTCGCCGCCATCGCCGCAGTGGTGGTGCTAGCACTGGTCTATCTCGTATTCCCACGTCACCGCAAAGATTTCTCCACCAATCTCAACAACTTCGACACCATGCTCCTCGGCGGCATGTGGCACGGAGCCTCGTTCAACTTCATCACCTGGGGTGCCTTAAACGGACTCGGCATCTTGGTCTACAAAAGCTGGAAGAAATGGGGACCTTGGGTGCGCATGTTAGTCATCTCACTAATATACATTGCCATCAAGGCTGCCTACCACTACTACCCCTACCCAGTGCTGAGTATGTTCCACTTTGCCTTTATGGTCATCGCCGCCGCCATCATCCTGCTCAACCTAGTGCCGGCATTCGGTGGCAAACACTATCGCGGCTCTCGGTTCAAAAGCACCGTCACCCTAGTGTGGAACACCTTCTTCACCTTTATCTTCATCAGCTTCACCCGCCTCTTCTTCCGCAGCGGCTCCAACCTCGACCCCGCCACCGCCAACGAGGTGGCCTGGCGCACAGCCACTCAGATGGTCGACCGCATTGGCAGCCACTGGAACCTAGAGCAAATCCCTGCCATCATACAGAACTACTCCACCGTCTTCGTCATCTTCCTTATCGGCATGGTCGTACACTGGCTGCCCGACCGTTTCAAACGCCGCTACCGCCTATGGTTTGCCCAAATGCCACTCTGGCTGATGGTTCCCGTGGTAGTGCTGACCGTGTTTGTGGTCTATCAATTCATCACTGCCGACCTGCAACCCTTCATCTATTTTCAATTCTAATAAATACTAGTCTATTTAGAAACATCTAAGTGAACATGAAGTCCCACCCGCTACACCCCCTGCTGGCATTACTCTGCAACATGGCACTGCTCTATGTGCTCTATCTTGCCTGCCGTGTGGTGTACACACTCGAATTCTGGGACATCTACTCCCCCAGTTGGCATCAGCTAAACCTATGGCAGCTTCTTTGGGGAGGCTTTCGTTTCGACACTGCCGCCATCTGCTACACCAACATCCCCTACTTCCTATTGGCACTGCTGCCCCTCTCACCTACTATACGAAACAGCCGGGCTTGGCACACCGCCACCCATATCCTGTTCGTGGTGGCAAACACGTTGGCACTATGGCTCAACCTCTTCGACACCGTCTACTCGCGCTACACAGGCCGCCGCACCACCAGCTCGTTCTTCTCCGAATTTGCCGACGAAGGCAATCTGGGCGACATCTTCTTCACCGAACTGCTCCACCACTGGTATCTAGTAATCATCGGCCTTGCCTTCCTCGCCGCCCTCATTCTCCTCTACCGCCCAGCCCGACCCATTGCCAAACCCATCGCCCACTACCTCACCCTCAGCCTCTCTACCCTTCTCTTTGCCCTCCTCAGCGTCGTCGGCATCCGTGGCGGCCTCTCCTACCATCGCCCCCTCTCCCTAGCCGATGCCAACGGCTACGTCAACCAGGCCAAAGAGGCAAACATCGTACTCAACACCCCCTTCTCCCTCATCCGCACCATCGGCAAAACCACCTTCACCGACCCCCACTATTTCCCCACCGAAGAATTAGACCGCCTCTACTCCCCTATCCATAATTCTCAATTCTCAATTCTCAATTCTCAATCAAAAAAGAACGTCGTCATCCTCATCCTCGAATCCTTTGGCGAAGAATACTGGGGCTTCTTCAACCACGGCAACGGCTACACCCCCTTCCTCGACTCGCTGGCAGCCCACAGCCTCACCTTCCGCCGCTCCTACGCCAACGGTCGCAAGAGCATCGACGCGCTGCCCTCCATCCTCAGCGGCATCCCCATGTTTGTCGAGCCGTTTATCCTCACCCGCTACGCCAACAACGACATCTCCTCCCTCGCCTCCTGCCTGCGCCAACTGGGCTACCGCACCACCTTCTTCCACGGTGCCGACAATGCCTCGATGGGCTTCCGCTCCTACGCCCTCTCCACAGGGTTCCAAGACTACTATGGCATGGACGAATACTGCGCCGACCCCCGTTTCGGTGCCCATGACGACTTCGACGGCTATTGGGCCATCTGGGACGAGGAATTCCTGCAATACTTCGCCCTCACCCTCGACACCCTCCCCCAACCCTTCCTATCCACCCTCTTCACCGCCACCTCCCACCACCCGTTCAACATACCCCAACGCTACCAAGACACCTTCCGTGGCGGCACCCTGCCCGTCTATCGTACCATACAGTACACCGACTATGCCTTGCGCCAGTTCTTCCGCACTGCCAGCCACACGCCCTGGTACAGCAACACCCTCTTCCTCATCACCGCCGACCACACCAACGTCGGCGAAAGCGAACTATACAAAACCGACCTCGGCCTCTTCCGTGTGCCCATCCTCCTCTTCGACCCCTCCGGCCAGCTGCCTCGCGGAGTCAGCGACGCCGTCGCCCAGCAAACCGACATCATGCCCACCCTGCTGGGCATCTTGGGCTACCCCCAACCCTACCTAGCCTACGGCATCGACCTCCTTGCCACCCCGCCGCGCGACACCTGGGCAGTCTCCTACTCCAACGGCATCTACCAATACGTCGTCGGCGACACCCTCATGCACTTCGACGGACAAACAGTGGTAGGCCTCTACAACCTCTCCTCCGACCCCCTCCTCAAGCACAACCTGCTACGCCACACCTCTACGCAACCCGACTGCCGTCGCCTCAAAGCCCTCATCCAATCCTACATGCAACGAATGATAAACAACCAACTTAATTGAAAGTTGAAAATTGGCTGCCAAACCCAGATAATTCTCAATTTTCAACTTTCAACTTTCAATTTAATATGAAACTCCGTCCCCTCACACCACCGCTGGCACTGCTCTGCAACCTCGCCCTCGTCTACCTGCTCTATTTTGTGTGCAGGGCGGTCTACATCCTCGAATTCTGGGACATCTACGCCGCCGACTGGGGCCAACTCTCCATTACCAGCCTCCTCCGTGGCGGCTTCGTCTTCGACACTTCCGCCATCCTCTACACCCACCTGCTCTATGCCGGACTTATCCTACTCCCCTGGCCACGCAAGTGGTACGCCTCCCGTGCCTGGCACATAGCCTCCAAGAGCCTCTATGTCGTCACCAACACCCTTATGCTCAGTATCAACCTGGCCGACACCGTCTATTCGCGCTACACAGGCCGCCGCACCACATGGACCTTCTTTTCCGAATTCGCAGACGAAGGCAACCTCGGCAACATCTTCTTCATCGAAGTCCTCAACCACTGGTATCTCGTGCTACTCGGCCTCGCCTTCCTCGCCATCCTCATCCTCCTCTACCGCCCCGTCAAACCCTTTGCCAAACCCCTCACCCACTACCTCACCCACAGCCTCGCCACCCTCCTCTTCGTCCCACTCAGCGTCATCGGTATGCGTGGTGGAGCCTCCACTGCCATCCGCCCCATCACCATCAGCAATGCCAACCAATACGTCAACCAGCCATCGCAGGCAGCCATCGTCCTCAACACCCCCTTCTC
>CAZTVH010000115.1:4276-7216 GCA_964616965.1 uncultured Bacteroidaceae bacterium
AAGAACGTCGTCATCCTCATCGTCGAATCCCTTGCCCGCGAATACATAGGCTTCTACAACTCCTACCCCTGCCACACACCCTTCCTCGACTCGCTCATCAGCCACAGCCTCACCTTCAGCCATTCCTACGCCAACGGCCGCAAGAGCATCGATGCCATGCCCTCCATCCTCAGCGGCATACCCATGTTTGTCGAACCCTTCATCCTCACCGGCTACTCGCTCAACAACGTCAGCGGCATAGCCGGCGAGCTCAATAAGGTTGGCTACGCCACCGCCTTCTTCCACGGGGCTGAGAACGGCTCGATGGGCTTTCAGGCCTTTGCCCGCAGCTCAGGCTTTACCCAATACTACGGACGCACCGAATACAACGCCGACCCCCGCTTCGGGGGTGATGCCGACTTCGACGGCACCTGGGCCATCTGGGACGAAGAATTCCTGCAATTCTACGCCCAGCAGATGGCCGACATGCCGCAACCCTTCTGCACAGCCCTCTTCACCGCCACCTCGCACCACCCCTTCGTAGTGCCCGAACGCTACCAACAACGTTTCCACCAAGAGGGCCACCCCATGTACACCTGCATCCGCTATGTCGACCACGCCCTGCAGCACTTCTTCCACACCGCCAGCCAAATGCCCTGGTTCCAAAACACCCTCTTCGTCATCACTGCCGACCACACCAACCATTCCGAGCGTCCCGAATATGCCAACTCCCTCGGCAACTACAGCGTCCCCATCATCCTCTACGACCCCTCCGGCACCCTGCCGCGCGGCATCAGCGACGCAGTGGCACAGCAGACCGACATCATGCCCACCCTCCTTGGCCTCCTCGGCTACCCCAACCCCTACCTGGCCTACGGCATCGACCTCCTTGCCACCCCGCCCCAAGAGAGCTGGGCAGTACACTACAACAACGGCATCTACCAATTCGTCCGCCGCAACCGCCTGCTCCTCTTCGACGGTGAGCGCCCCGTCGGCTACCAGGGCCTCGCCTCCGACACGCCGCCTCCGGCCGACAGCACTGCCGACCTCCGCCTCCTCAAGGCCATCATCCAATCCTACATGCAGCGCATGATAAGCAACCAACTGATTGTTGCAGAATAGTCTAACCTATTTCTGCAACCCATTCCCCCGCAACCGCACCTCGTCGCCTCCTCCCTCCGTTATCCATTCCATCTCCACTCGTTCTTTGCTCCGTCTCCGCTCCAGGGTACGGAAAACAACCCCGCAAGCGGCAGAAATCGATAGCATTAAGTAGGCAACCTTAAAAAACGGTAGCACTCGGCTACTCCATCGAACAATGATTTATCGCCTGATTTCCCTGCCGACGACAAAATATGGTCTTTCACACAATAAAAGATAAAAAAGAGAGTTATTGGTTTGTCACAAAAGTAACAATAACTCTCTATACCATGAACAGCGACAAGAAAATATACATCTGTCTGGGGATTGGCCTTGCCCTCTTGATGGCGGTCATCGTCTACTTTATGGACAAGAATCTATACGCCCAGCATCTGTTCGGCTTCTAGTCAGAGACCTGTTTCCATTCTATGTACTTGCGGTTGTAGTCGTAGTAGATGCGCAGGGTGTTGCCATAGTAGTCGATGCTGAAGTCGCGGGTGTTGCCGAGGGCTGCGAGCAGACGGTCTTCCCAACCGGTCGCATCGTATATCTCGGTGGCGCAACCGATATTGATAGCGATGCGGTGGTCGTAGGTGGCGTAGGTGCCGTTGAGGATGTTGATACCGCCGCCCTCCACTGTGCCGTCGTTATGGAAGCGCAACCAGAACGCTAGTGTGTCGTCGCCATTCTGATGGTGCCTGATGGGGACTTCGGCGGTGTTAGTCTCGCGGTCGTAGAAATGGAGGAGCCGCCAGGTCTTGTTGGTGATGGAGGCGGCGGTGTCGGGATAGTTGCGATAGATGACGCGGACGCTGGCGGGGTCAAGATTGTAGGCGGAAAGGGGGGTGCCCGCAAAGCCGCCCACCAAGCCGAGGCTGTTGCCCTGACAGTCGACAAAGGCCTTCCCATAGTCGGGGCATTCCTCGCAGTCGGTGATAAGGAATCCTTGGCTGGTGGAGTCGTAGGTGCAGATACGGATGGAAGCAAACTGTTTGCCACGCAGCGATTCGTAATAGAGGGCTGTCTCGTGCAGCCACTGGAGGTCGTTCAGCGGGTCGTCGACACCACAATGGCAGACGGCTTCGCCGATGGGGAGGATACGGTCCTGCTTCTTGCAGGAGTTGAGGGTCAAGAGGCACAGCAGTGCCGACAGGGTGATGGGGATGAATCGTTTCATATTGTTTGTTGTTTTTGTCTATATGACGTTCGACTAAGGCAAATATTACAATAAATAATGGAGATTAACAAGATTTAACTATTATTTGTCACAAATCGATGTAATATTTTGGAGGGTTGTACGTCATATAGGCAGAAACAACAGAAAAATGACATACAATATGAAGAAATCCTTTTTACCTACACTGGCAATCATCCTCATGGGAACCACATTGATACAAGGTTGCCATAAGGAAGCATGCCCCGGCGGAGACCCCTTGCCTGAGAACCCTGTGCTGACATCCGTCACCACAAGCGGCTGCCACACCTATACCGATGCCCTCGCAGCTAAGGATATAAACACCGACTCGGTGGCGGTGGCTTTCTCACCCGATGAGGGTCAGATGTCGGTGACGCATTATAATATGCCGCTTGACTGCGGTTCAGGCGAACATATCGTCACCACCATCGAGCGGGTGGGCGACACCATCACAGTGACTGAAGATGTGGGCGAGCAGGGAAGGACCAACTGCGTGTGCCTGTACGACAACTCGTTCCAGATTATGTACCTGCCAGCACGTCCCTTCACCTTAATCATCAAGGTAAAGGCGGGCACAGAACAAACAATCGTTTACGAACAAACATTTGAATAAGCCATGAGACACC
>CAZTVH010000116.1:0-7178 GCA_964616965.1 uncultured Bacteroidaceae bacterium
TAGACAAAAACATACATTGCAATGTACAATTTGTTACAATAATTGTACATTGCAATGTTAAAAACCAAGGGTAACACTTGCTATGTTAAGACAGTAACGAAATAAGAAAAGGGAGGTAAAGGGTAGGTAAGCATGGCGATGCCACACAAACCCTCCCTTCAACTCCCTCTGATTATTTCCAATTGTAACCTGCTAGAGCAGCTCGGCGATGGCTTGGTTGACGGAGGCCATGTCGGCGGTGGGCTCGAAGCGGGCTACCACGTTGCCCTGACGGTCGATGAGGAACTTGGTGAAGTTCCACTTGATGTCGGGGTTCTGGTCGTAGAGGCTGTCCTGCGCACGGAAAGCGGCATCGAGATAGGCACCACGGGGGTCGTTGAGGTCAAAGCCACCGAAAGAGGCTTTGCTCTTGAGCCACGCGTAAAGAGGTGCGGCATTCTCACCGTTGACATCAATCTTGTCCATCTGCGGGAAGGTGATGCCGTAGTTGCCGGTACAGAAAGTGTGGATTTCATCAAAGGAGCCCGGAGCCTGCTCGCCAAACTGATTGCAGGGGAAATCGAGTATCTCCAACCCACGGTCGTGGATACGGGTGTAGAGCGACTGCAACTCCTCGTACTGCGGCGTGAAGCCACACTGGGTGGCGGTGTTGACGACCAGCAGCACCTGCCCAGCATAGTCTGCCAGCGACACGGTGTCGCCAAAACCATCGACGACGCAGAATTGATAGATGTTGTCGGCATTTGCCTCTGTGGCGGTGTCGACAGCTTTCTGTTGGCATGCGCCCAGCGTCAGCAGGGCTGCCAATGCGATTGAAAAAATACGAATGTGCTTCATTGTTTGAATATGTTAATTAAGACTTTGAATCATACTACCCAGATTGGTGGTGATGAGCTTGATGCCGATGGCAAGGAGGATGACACCAAAGAACTTGCGCAGGATGGTGATAACAGTGCCGCCAAGGAGACGTTCCAATTTGTCGATATAGCGAAGCACCAGATAGTCGAGGACTATATTGAGCAACAGGGCTATCAGGATGTTGATGTCGGCATACTCAGCCCGCAACGAGATGATGGTGGTGAGGGCTCCTGGTCCGGCAATAAGGGGGAAGGCAATGGGCACTACGGTAGAGCCTGCCCCTCCCGCCTCGGTCTTGAATATCTCAACGCCCAATATCATCTCGAACGCCATGATGAACAGCACAATGGAGCCAGCCACTGCAAAAGAGTGGATGTCCACACCAAAGAGACGCAAGGTCGCGTCGCCCAGATAGAAGAAGGCTATGAACAGCCCCATTGAGAGCAGGGCGGCATAGAGGGGGTGGAACTTGTTGCCGCTATGCTTTAGCGACAGGAAGATGGGAATAGAGCCCGTGATGTCGATGATGGCAAAGAGGACGAGGAAGGCTCCGACTATTTCTTTGATTGCAAACATATAATGAAACTAAAGATTAGAAAGTAAAATCTAAAAGGCAATACTTCTACCTTTTATTTTTTACCTTTTACTTTTAAAAATAGAGTCCCATGGTGAAGGCGAAAGTCTGCTTGATTGGCGCAGGAACTATGTAGCCTGGAGCAGGAGTGAACAGGTCGTTCAGCTGGTAGTAGTTGGTGAAGCCGTAGGAGAGGTTCGCCATGCGCATCTCGAAACTCCACACAATACCGTACTGGTGCCGCGAAGGAAATGTCCCCACTCTCACACCTTCATTATCAGTTAGGTTAGCGCCAAAACGGTAACCATAGTAGCCACCAATTCCTAAATTGAAACTGGCAGTGGTATTGCCCAACAGGGCGCGTAATTGCACTGGCACCACGACCGACTGCTGCCAATAAGTGTCGCCGATGCCAAAGAGATGGGTCACGTTGGGATAGTATGCCCTTGCCCGCTCATACAAGACATCAACCTGTGCACCAAAGTGTTGACAAAAGTTCCACTCAGTGCTTACACCTCCCGTGAAACCCACCCGAGTGTCGGGCTGCAAGGTTGAGCCAGAAAGCACTAACTGTGTGGAGTTGAGGCCTATTACAGGGGCTATTTCAAGGAACTTGCGAGCGTCGCGATGCTTGGCGGCAATCTTGCCTGTCGCCACCATGGGCTGTTTGTCAGATGCCATGCGGAGGGTAAGGGCGGCTAGGAAGTCGGTCACCTGCGACAACCCAGGGTAGTCAATCAGTTCGGGGTCGTCACCAGGCTTGTGGTATGGAGATTTGAGACCCGTGGTGACATGCAGCGTGGGGACATTCTTGCGGGCAAAAGGCTCGGTGTCGGTAGCACCGAAGGGGGATGTCTCAAAGCGACCCGTAGAGACTGGCAGACCTGTCTGCGAAGCCACCTCGTTGATGAGGTCAGCACAATCCTTCAATGTGCCCGTACCCGTAAGTTTCAAATGCTTGCCCTGCTTGAGCCAGCCCACCATATCTACACTCATCATCATCTTCACCTTGCCTATCAAACCCAGCCGTTTCAACTCAGAAGAAAGGGCATACGATCCGTGGAGCCCAATCTCCTCGGCATCAAAAGCACAGATGAGGACGCTGCGCTTCAGTTCGCCACGACGAGCCATCAGCTGCCGTGCCACCTCAGTGACTGCCGCCGTGCCCGATGCGTTGTCGTCGGCACCGTTGTACACCTCCCCATTCTTCACGCCCAAATGGTCGTAATGGCCGCCTATAACGATAAACTCGTTCTTCAACGCAGGGTCGCTGCCTTCGATGACGCCCACCAAGTTACAATAAACAGGGCGGTTATGCTGCTCATAATAGTCCACCGAATCGGGATTAATCGGGATGGCAGAGCCTTCTCGCATAGCAACTTTGCGAATAAAGAAATGCCGATAGGTGCTACCAAAAGGTTTCAAACCCATTTGACGGTACTCGTTCTCAATGTACTCCGCCGCCTTGCGACTGTCATCGGAACCTGCCTGCCGTCCCTGCAATGAGTCGGAAGCGAGATAATAAACATGTTTTTCAAGACGTTGCTGCTGCGTCTGAGCCAGCAGACTGCCCCCTGCAAATAGGAGGGAAATGACCAAAAAAGCTATTTTACGATACATACTATTTTGAATTTTCATTGGTAACGCACAACAGGTCTTTTTATTGCAAAGGGCAATAAATTTAAGAATCTGACGTTATTCCCAACGATGAAAACAATGATGTACATACACGGCTACGGCTCCACGGGGCAGGCCACCAAGGCACAACTGTTGCAAGCCATGTTCCCTAACGCACGATTGGTGTCGCCCACCTTCGACTATGACACATTGCCGCCGCAAGAGATATACCACCAGTTGCAAGGGCTTGTTGCGAAAGACAATCCCGACCTTATCGTAGGCAGCAGCACAGGTGGCTACTATGCCCTATGCTGCACCCGCTTTTACAACGGCACGGTGTGGTGCGTCAATCCCGTACGCGACATCGTTGCCACCATTGAGCGACATCTGGCACATGAAGGCGACAACATTTTCCAACAGCTGGCAGCCTATAAAGAATTTGACCAGCAAGTGTTCCAACAACTGAAGCCACATAACGGACAACTACATTTCGCCCTCAGCACCGATGACGAACTGCTGGGCGACCACCGCCCACTGTTAGACCTGTTCCCCAACTATGGCAGCGTGACCTGGAAAGACCATTGCGGACACTGTTTCTTCCGATTTGAGGAGTTGAAAGAAGAATTAATAGACAGCCTAAACACTGACACACAAGAGTAAATCAGCATGTACAACAATCTCAATATTGCAGTAGCAATACCCTGCTATAAGGTAGAACAGCACCTGCAACAGGTTGTCACAGGTATACCTGACTATATTGACCACATATTGCTGGTAGATGACTGCTCGCCCGACGGCACCCCTGCACTGGTTGACACCCTTGCTGCCAACGACCCTCGCATCACCCCATTGCACCATACCGAAAACTGCGGTGTGGGCGGCGCCATGAAAACCGCCTTTCGCAAGGCCTTGGAGCTGGGTGTCGACGCGGTGGTGAAACTCGACGGCGACGGACAAATGGACTCTACTTATATTGCACCGCTAGTGGATGCCTTGACCAATGCCGATTTTGCCAAAGGCAACCGCCTCTTCGACCGACAGATGTTGCAACACATGCCGGCCGTCCGCCGCATGGGCAACATGGGCATAGGATTTATGGTGAGGGTGGCCTCTGGCTACTGGAACATCAGCGACCCTGTCAACGGGTTCTTTGCCATCCGCACCACTGTCTTGCAACAGATGGATTTTGCCCGCATTGCCGACCGTTTCTTCTTTGAAAGCTCGATGCTGATAGAGATGCACTATACCGGTGCCCGCATCCACGAAGTCTCGATGCCTGCCATCTATGGCGAGGAGAAATCGAACCTCAGCATCGGCAAAACCCTCCTCTCGTTCCCGCCCAGACTGATAGCGGCTTGGGTGCGTCGGCTGCACTTAACCTATTTTGTTTTCGACTTCAATATCTGCTCTCTCTACCTGCTGGTAGGGCTACCCAGTTTCCTCTTCGGTCTGATATTTGGCCTCTGCCAATGGATACACTATGCCAGTATCAACCTCCCAGCACCCACAGGCACTATCATGGTGGCCGTGCTACCCTTCATTCTGGGCTTCCAAATGCTGTTGGCAGCAGCACAATACGACATCTCTGCCGACAACCCCTTTTCTGTGAAGTAATAATTAAGGTGCGGCAGCCAACTTTTAATTCTTAGTCCTTACCGCCTACCTCAGAACAGTACGGCAGCCATCTTTCCCCATCTCTTACCTCTTAGAACACCTCTTTGACGGTCTGTTTCTGGCCATTGAACACTATCGTGTCGCCCACCTCACACCCCTTCAGGGCCATATAGATGGGAGTTTGGGCACTGAGGGCATACCACACCTCGTCGCCCACCATAAACTTTCCTGCACCGATGGAGAGGAAGAACCGTTGCCTGTCGGTGACAACACAGGCTCCGTGTTCCACCGCGTCGAAAGGCTGCATCTTGAGCAGGTCCTGCAGGTAGCGCACCCCCGTCTGGGCATTGCTATATTGGCGGGCATACATATCGCGGCTACGCATCATCTTAGTGCGGTAGCTGTCGTATCGGTCCACATTGGCACCGTAGTCGTTGCTCTGCTGCTGTGCCGAATCCATCTCCTGCTTGGCCACAGCCGCAATCTGCTCTTGTTGGGCAATGCAGGCCTCTATCACTTGGGTTCTCCGTTCCTCTCGATTCATACTATTTTGATTTAATCCCCTTCTTGAAAGCACTATGGGTCTTCTGCCAATCCACCATAGCGGCGGCGGCCATCAGCAGCGCTGCCACTGCAATAGCCAACGCCCGGTAGTTATACCATGCATGATTTACGGCCGGATGGGCCATCGCGATATAATAGCCAAACGGAATCAATGCCAGCACAAGATACTGCACCGCCACTTTCCAACCCTTGAAACGGGGATGCCACAGCATCGCCAACAGCAAAACGGCAATGGCCGCCAACACCCATTTCCAATGCAGCATATCCAGATTGGCAGCAATGGCTTGGCCCATATAGGAACCCCCACCCTCCGACCAATACACACTCTGGCCATAGGCATCGGCAAAGATGTTCTCGCTGGTGAACAACGTGGCAATCCCCCACTTGGCAAGCCATGTGAGCGCATAGCCTGCCAGCCACCACAGCCCCAGCTGCACCAGCGTCCACAACCCTTGCAGTATATCCTCTTCGCGGTGCATTGCCACCCACACCACCAACGGCAGCCCCAGCGTGAGGGTGGGCACCGTGATAAGGTCAAAAAAAGCCGTCAGCGAACCCACCACGAGCATCGGCAGCCAACCCTCACGCGACGGGTGGTAGGTAAGCCACACTATTGTCCCCGTCGCCAGCATCAACACAGGCACTAACTGCAACGAGAACTGCATCACAAACACATTGACCATCAACAGCGAGAATGCCAGTATCGCTGTTTGCGCCCTTCCCACCGTCCGCCACAGCCTGACCATGCACCACAGCAGTAGCAACGACGAGAACAGATAGAGCAAATAACGGATGCCCGAATACGAAGTAAACGCGAGTAGCAGCCGTGCCACATAGGTGGTGCCATGCCAATAGCGGGCATAATGCGAGGTCCACCCCTCGTCGGTCCCCGCCAGCATATGACGCAAGCTATAGGTCTGAACCATGCCCTCGTCGTGCCGTGGCAGCAGCAGTATGCCTTTCAAGCCCTCGCTTCGCAGATTTACCGCTTGGTTCAGTATCAAGGCATCGGTGTAGTTATCCATCGTGTAGGGGTCTACACCATAGAGGCTCTCACGGGCAATAGCCTTGGGATAGTCCTCTGCCATGTCGCCACAGGCAATGGTCTGCTCCACATGGCGACGCACAGGGGCATCAGGCACCAGCCAAGCCGCCACCCCTAGCAGCAGATAGCCTGCCACCAGCAGCAGCAACAGGGTTGCCCCTTTGCCCATTTTATTAATTAGCACCTGCTTCAATTGAGTCAAATACTGAAAAGAGAAAAGCGAAAAATGAAATTAGCCGAATGTGACAGCCAATTTTCATTTTTCACTTTTCTACTTTCGGTTCTATCTGGTTCTGCCGGGATAGACCTTCAGGGCCTCTTCAAGGCACTTCATGGCCTTCTTCAAGTCCTCGATGCAGATACAGTAGGTGATACGGGCCTGATGGCGGCCACGCTCCGGGTCGACATAGAATCCCGTGGCGGGAGCCAGCATCACCGTGGCACCCTCGTACGAGAAGTCGGTAAGCAGCCACTGGCAGAACTTGTCGCTGTCGTCCACCGGCAGGTCAATAACCGTGTAGAACGCGCCCTTGGGCATGGGGCAGAAGCATCCGGGAATCTTATTCACGCCCTCCACAATCACATTGCGGCGAGCCACATACTCGGCCTGCACCTTGTCGAAATACTCCTGAGGAGTGTCGACGGCGGCCTCGGCGAAAATCTGACCGAAACTGGGGGGCGACAGACGTGCCTGTGCCAGACGCATAGCTATGGCATACACCTCGCTGTTGCGCGTCACCATGCAGCCCACACGGGCACCACAGGCACTATAGCGCTTCGACACCGAGTCGAACAGGATGGTGTTGCGCTCCAGCCCTTCGAGCTGCATGACGCTGAAATGCTTGTGTCCGTCGTAGCAGAACTCGCGATACACCTCGTCGGCGAAGAGATAGAGGTCGTACTTCT
>CAZTVH010000117.1:0-7155 GCA_964616965.1 uncultured Bacteroidaceae bacterium
TCTCAGAGGGGACGGCCAACGCGGTTGGTTGTTTGGTTGATTTTCAGTTGGTTTGAATTGTTTTAGATAAAATAGCGATCTTGAGTTATTTATGGAGGCTTTGAAGAAGGACCGAAGAAGGGTCGAAGAGGGATCGCCGAAGGGAAATGAAATTGACAAATGATAGGTGATAATTGAAACCTTCAATCAGTTTTGCCCTCTCTTGCCGTCACGCCCTATCATTCATTGCCCTTATAAGAACATCGTCATAAACACAGGAATCAGAAGGGTTTCCCCGTCTTTCTTTAAGTCCTTCGTGTAGATCAGGTATCTCCACAAAATTTCAGACGAGTATTTCTTACAGAATTCGTCAAGCGACACATGAGCTTTGTAACCAGACGACTTCACCTCTATCGGACACAACTTGTTACCTCGCGACAAAAGGAAGTCTATCTCATAGTTGTGTTTGCCACTTGGCGTTGGCCATGTGTGATAGTACAATTCGTTGCCACCAGCTTTGAGCATTTGAGCTACAACATTCTCGTATACATAGCCTAGGTCTGCGCTCAACTTGTCCGACAACAGTTTCTGGTAGATGACATTCTCGGTCACATCCTTATCCAAGAACGCTAGGGTGATGAACAGCCCAGTATCGCTAACGAACATCTTGTATTGCTCCTTATCTTTATGTAAGGCAAGTCCTACCGATGGGTTGTTGGCATGATAGGCGAAGTTGACACAGAGGCTGTCCTCCATATCCTCCAATAACTCGTCCATATCTGTGTTTTCCGCACTGCGACCCAGTACGCTCATTACTTGATAACGTGAGGCGCTTTTTGCCAACTCAGCTGGGATGGCACGAAACAGGCGTGACGCTTTCCCCGAGGAGTCAATCTTGCGGAAATCGTCGGTGTATAATTCTATGATTTCGCGCTTTGTTTGGTCTACTTCACTAAGATTGTTGGTGTCTATATATGTGTTCACTGCCTGAGGCATTCCTCCCACCAGCATGTATAGTCGGAAGTCGCGCAGTAGCTTCCTTGCTACCTGGTCGCCCACGGAACGACGTTTTTCGAAAGCCTCCTGCAGCAATGGAATGGTTACGGTGTCACCTAATGCCCAACGGAATTCTTCGTAATCCATCGGATACATCGTCAGGCGAGTCTCTTCGCTGGGAAGGGTGATGTCATGTATGTTCTTCTTGATAGACAAAAGCGATCCAGTTTCGATAAAGTCGTAGCGGCGGTCTTTTACCATATACTTGATAGCCTGCCGTACTAGCGGGGCTTTTTGAATTTCGTCGAAAATTACTACAGATTTGCGTTCTTCTAATTTTACCTTATAGATAAACTGAAGTTGGAAAAAGAAATTATCCAAGTCCGCTATATTGTCAACAGCCTCCCATACACCCTTTGGAGCATTTGCAAAGTCTACCATAATGTATGAAGAATACTCCTTTTTGGCAAACTCTTCGGCAATGGTCGACTTGCCTACACGTCGTGCCCCTTTTATTAATAGTGCGGTTTGGCCGTTTTTGGTGCGTTTCCAATGCAGCATACGTTCATATATCTTCCTCTTAAAGATGCGATTGCCAATATTCATATTCTCAAAATGTTTGTTGGTTCCAATTGCAAAAATACACCTTTTTGTAGAAATCTCAAAATGTTTTTGCTTAAAATATGTAGAAATCTCAAAATGTTTGTGCTGTATTTATGTAGTTTCCTCATAATTTTAGGGTATGATTGTACCAGCCTAATAAAGTAGCAAAGCTATGGTTGCGGATGATGTTCTATAATTGCCTATAATCGGTATTGGTGTTTTTTTTAATTTTTTCTTTCATGTGAGAAAAAAGTTGTACTTTTGTATCGAAATTTAACGGCGGTAAAATTTACGGCCATAAAAGAATGGGAATATGAAAAAGTTCTACGACAGGGAATTGGAGATGCAAAGGCTGCAAGAAATGCAGCAGCAAGCCTATGCTGTGAGAGATTGTTGTATGGATTTGATGTAGCTCCTGAATTATATCATAAAGCATATAAAATCGTTAATCATTCACAATATTACATGCGGAATGATGTAATATGGGAAATATTGTGTATTTTTGCAGCCGAAATAATAGATCGGACATGGGAACAACGCAATTATCAAGAGTGGTGAAGGCTCTCCGAAAGGAGTATGGCCTTACACAGGAGGAGCTTGCCATGAAGTCGGGGGTAGGCCTCTGTTTTGTGCGTAATCTGGAGCAGGGAAAGCCATCACTAAGGATGGATAAGGTGAATCAGCTTCTGGATTTGTTCAATTACGAATTAACAGCCACCAGGAAGCAATGAGACAAGCAGATATATACCGAAAAGGGGTCTTTGCCGGTGTCCTGACGGAGGACGGTGGCGAGTATCGTTTCTGTTATGACACAGCATACCTCACGCGTGACGAGGCACAGCCTGTCAGTCTGACATTCCCTTTGCAGTCGGAAGCGTTTGTGAGTCCCGTTCTGTTCCCTTTCTTCGATGGACTAATACCCGAAGGGTGGTTGCTCGACGTTGCTCTCCGCGATACCGACATAAGCATACTCGACCGTATGTCATTGTTGCTGCTGTGTTGCAAAGAGTGCATAGGCTCTGTAAGTGTTGTTTCCAAGCCAAACATAGGAGATGAAGCGTGATGTGTAAGTGTCTGTATTGCTATCAAGAACTGGAAGAAGGTCAGACTGACTTTCACCCCAACTGTGCCCGTAAGTTCTTTGGAACAAAGGAGGTGCCATTGCTAGAATATCGGCATGAAGACCTCGACCGATTGGCCGAACAAGTTATCCGAGCACAGACATCGCTGACTGGTGTGCAGCCAAAGCTTTCGCTTAACCTCAGCAAACATGAGGGATGCAGTCGACTGACTATTGTGGGACTTTGGGGTGACTATATCCTCAAGCCACAGACGGAAGACTATCCGCAGTTGCCCGAAAACGAAGACTTGACCATGCACCTTGCTGAGGCTGCAAAAATCAGTGTTGTGCCACACAGCCTGATTCGTCTGGCAGATGGCCGACTGGGCTATATCACCAAGCGCATCGACCGTACCAAAACTGGCGAGAAGATAGACATGGAGGATATGTGCCAACTGACATTGCACCCCACAGAATATAAATACAAAGGGTCGTATGAGCAGATTGCAAAGGCTATCGTTCAGTATAGTGGCACCCCGAAGCTTGACATTGCAAACTATATGCAACTGCTGCTCTTTTGCTTTGTCACTGGCAACAACGACATGCACTTGAAGAACTTTTCGCTTTACCGCCCTGCCAATGATTATCATCTTACACCTGCATACGACCTCCTCAATGTGGCTATTGCCAATCCAAAGGACAAAGAGGAAATGGCACTTCCACTTTCCGGACGGAAGTCAAGACTGGGTTTGGATGATTTCTTGAATGCTGCAAATACGATGGGTGTGGAGGATGTTGTGGTGCTGCGCCTTGTCACCAGCCTTCAAAAGACTCTCCCCAAATGGCAGACACTCATCCGCAATTCTTTCCTGAAAAAGGAATTGAAAGACAGGTACGAAGAACTAATCATATCCCGTTTGTCGCGATTGCAGAGATAAAACGAAAAACATATTGTAAGATGGGTTTGTTTAGAAATATAACCATGAAACGAGTAATAGGCATAGGAGAGACCGTGCTGGACATCCTGTTCAAGGACGACCAGCCGCAGAAGGCCGTTCCGGGAGGCTCGACGTTCAACAGCATCGTCTCGCTAGGACGCGCCGGAGTGCCTTGCGCTATGGTGACGGAGGTGGGTGGCGACCACATTGGCGACATCACCTGCCGCTATCTGCAAGAGAACGGCGTGTCGACGGAATATGTTTGCCGACACGGGCATGTCAAGTCGCACATATCGCTGGCTTTCCTTGATGAAAACAACGACGCGCAATACCTGTTCTACAAAGACCACGCCTCTGTGTCCTTGGACGGCAAACTGCCTGAGATAGGCAAGGATGATGTGGTGCTTTTCGGGTCGTTCTTTGCCATCAACCCTGTATTGCGCCCTGTGGTGGCAGGACTCCTGCATCAAGCACGAGAGGCGGGCGCATGGCTCTATTACGATGTCAACTTCCGCAAGAACCATATTGCCGATTTGCCTGAGGTGATGCCCCATATCGAGGAAAACATGGGGCTGGCTGATGTGGTGCGCGGGTCGGTGGAGGACTTCGGCTATCTGTATGGCCTGCACGACGGTGATGCCATCTACGAGAAGGTGAGCCGCCATTGCAGCACGCTGATACTGACCGATGGAGCGGGGCCGATACATGTCTATACGCCCGCTTGCTGCGAGACGTTTCCCGTGCAAGCGATAGAGACAGTAAGCACCGTCGGAGCTGGCGACAACTTCAATGCCGGCTACATCTATGCCATGCTGCAGGGCATGCACGACCAGACGCAACGTATTGCGATGGCGCAACGGTGGAGCCAAGATGTCTGCCGCCAGATAGGGAACAACATCAGCGACGAACTGGTCGAAAATCTAAAAAAACAGATACAATGATAAAACCAACACACAAATGCCTCATTTGCACCCTGCTGCTTGCCATGCTGGCCAGCTGTGGTGGCAAACAGAACCAAAACAACGACAAACAAGATTCGATTATGAACACTGAATTAAAACCCTTCGATGTGCAGAAGGACTTTGCCGACAACGGCTTCACCTTCTTCACCAAGAACCTCATCCTCTGCGTGGGCGACTCCACGGAGAGCAACGCCATGACCATCGGCTGGGGCGGCATCGGCAACTATCTCGGCCACGAAAGGGCCGCCGTGACGGTCTATGTGGCTCCTGCACGCTACACCTACGAGTTCATGGAGCGGCATCCCCGTTTTACCGTCATGGAGTTCGACAACCCAGAGGTGTGGCAATACATGGGCAAATACAGCGGGCGTGACGGCGACAAGGCCGCTGCCCTCGGCCTGCATGTGGCCTACACAGCGCACGGCACCCCCTACTATGAGGAGGCCAAGACGGTCATCGAATGTGAGACCATGACGGCATGGCACCAAACCGAGAACGACTTCCGCAACGCCACTCCCAAGGAGTGGTACGACGGCTTCGAGGCCGGCATCCACACCGTGTACATTGGCGAGGTGATAGGAGCTTGGAGGAGACAATAATGCCCAACACAATGAATAACATAACGAAAGCACTGTTTCTAACAATGGTGGCGTTGACTGCCGTCGCCTGTAGTGAAAACAATAAGGAGAAAAACATAATGTTAAACGAGGAATGCATCATCTGCGGCGCACCGCTAGAATATCTTACACAGGACACCCTGATGGAATGTGTGCTCTGCCACAAACAGGAGCCTAGCAAAACACGCTGTGTAAATGGCCATTACGTCTGCAACGACTGCCACACGTCGGGCATGGACTCCATCATTGCCCTATGCCTAGAGGCAACCTCTCGCAACCCCATAGAGGTGCTGGAGACGATGATGTCGCAACCGTTCTGCCACATGCACGGCCCCGAACACCATGTGCTTGTCGGAGCCGCACTGCTGACAGCCTACAACAACTGCCTGCCCGACAGTGCCAAACTGGACATGCAGTCGGCTCTTGTCGAGGTGATGGAACGCGGTAGGCAGGTGCCTGGAGGTGCCTGTGGCTACATGGGAGCCTGTGGAGCCGCCATCAGCACAGGCATCTTCATGTCGGTCATCACACGCAACACACCCCTTTCCACCGACACATGGCGACTATGCAACCTAATGACCGCTCGTGCGTTGGAGCAGGTGGCTGAGAATGGCGGCCCACGATGCTGCAAACGCGACTCCTACCTCTCGGTGCTGACAGCCATCGACTTTGTTAAAGAAAATCTTGGCGTGGCAATGGAGAAGCCCGATGTGCGTTGCTCTCGCAGCCAGATAAACAACCAGTGCATCGGCAAGAAATGCCCCTTCGCGCCAAAGATATGACTACTCTCATTAGGCCAATACAAGAAGACGAGACACCCGTTTTGAGCCAATTCCTATATGAAGCCATCTTCATCCCTGAGGGAGTGGCGGCACCGCCCCAATCCATCATCGAAAACGAAGACCTACAGGTGTATGTGCGCAATTTCGGACACGAACCCGACGACCGATGTCTTGTGGCCGAATGCGACGGGAGGATAGTCGGTGCCGTATGGACTAGGATTATGCACGACTACGGCCACATTTCCGACGACACCCCCTCTTTAGCGATATCGCTCTACAAAGAATACCGCAACAAAGGCATCGGAACTGAACTGCTTAAGAGGATGATTGCACTATTGCAGAACGATGGCTACCCGCAGGTGTCACTGTCGGTGCAGAAGGCCAACTACGCGGTCAGGATGTACCGAAAGGTAGGATTCGAAGTGCTGCAAGAGACCGACGATGAATTGATTATGGTCCATAGGCTAAAACACAACGAAACAGCATGATACAGAAACACTGGAATTCATTAATTCGTTAATGTGTCAATTCGTTAATCAAATTAATTCGTTCATGTGTCAATTCGTTAGTCAAAGGTTTACACATTTCGAATTTCGAAATTCGAAATTCGGATTTTGAAGAAAAAGTTATCCGGGTGCGGCAGCCAATTTTCAACTTTCAACTTTCAATTTTCAATTTTTACCTCCCATTCTCCTGCAGGGAGGGTACGCTCATTCTTTGTCCCTGGGAAAAGAGTGGCAGTAGTGCCCGACGGAATGGTCAGGTGCAGCCGCCCCTCGCTGATGTCCACGCTAATAGTGCCATAGGGGGTGGGCTTGGTGGCGCTAACCCATGTGATGCCGTCGCATGGCTGCGGGTCGACAAAGAAGTGTTTGTACCCCGGACAATCGGGGTCTGGACGAATGCCTGCCAAGGCTTGGTAGAACCAGATGCCAATACCATTGTAGCAGTTATGCACGCGACTGCGGTCACCGTCCCACGACTCCCAAGTAGTGGTGGCCCCCTGCTCAATCATGTTCAGATAACCGGGGTAGTCTGGCTGCCGCAGTATAGTGGCCATTAGGTCAGTCTGCCGCTCACGGATGGCCCATTCGGTGAATATGGGCACCCCCATCAGCCCCACGGCTATGTGGGCATTGTATTTGCCATAGCTGTCCGCAACCAGCCTCTCTTTGACCATCTGCCTAGTCTTCCCGTCGGGCACCACATCGGCCAGCA
>CAZTVH010000118.1:0-7147 GCA_964616965.1 uncultured Bacteroidaceae bacterium
CTCCCCAGCAGAGCCCCTCTCCGCTTCATCGACGGTGCAAAGATACAATCATTTTGCGACATGGCAAAAATTGACACGAAAAAACAGCCTAAAATTTGTCCATTACACCTACCTTTCTCATCAACACAGTCCACAAAATGCACCTCTACAGGCACAGATGGCAAACAGAAATCGAAGGGCACACGCAGCAACTCGTTAAGGTGGTCTTCATCCCCATTGATGCCAGTGATTCTGCCATCATCTTCAATGCCTATCACCACATCGCCACCATCTGCATTGGCAAAAGCCACTACTAACACTGCCAAAGTCTTGGCATCAATGCGGAAGCTCTTTCGGTCAAACTGCTGACCTTCTTGCTATAGTTGCAGTATCTTTATATCATGTGTATTAATCATTTCTTTTTTTGGAAACCTATACTTTTGTCATTCTTTCTCTCTGCAAAAATACGAAATTATTTTCATATCAGTCATAATTGTCTCAGTTATGTATACCTTTTTTGAAAACGGAAGCGTATTCGTTGTGCATCTCTGTAATCCTTTGCTGCACTTGCTCTACTATGTTCTGCGGTGAGAGGACTATCAAGTCTTTGCCGAATGAGGTCAGCTCGCGAATCAACTCGTAGTTCTCGATGCAGTCAATCGAGAAGAAACGTCCCTCGCATAGCGTGGGGTACTTCTCGCGAAGTTCTGCTTCCCGTTCCCCACGGATGCTGCGCTGCGACTCGTGGATAGGTTTGGTCGCCACATAGTCCTTTGAGCGGTTGCTGACCCAGAACACAATAGTCTGCAAATCCTTGTCCTCATTGAGCGTCACGCCTACTATGTCCTCAAACCGCTCGTTCAGGTCGCCATCATACGGCACATATACATGCGACGGCAACGGCACCACTTTATCAATGCGGTCGAGAGCAAAGTTCAGCAACTTCCCGCCCTCCTCCGCTGCTGCAATAAGATACCAACGGCGGTTGTATTCCTTGAGCAGATAAGGATGTAACGTCACTGTCCGTTCCTCATCGGGAGTGTCGAAGCGGTGGTAATGCAATTCCACCACCTGCCGTTGAGATATGGCCGTGAAGAGCTCGCCAAGCAACGTGGAGTTCCCCAACGGATTCTTTGTGAAGGAGACTATCTGCCGGTCGGTCTTCACGTTCAAACTCTTTCTCAATGCTTCCAAGCCCTCCAGATTGGGCAAACCGTCGAACTGACCCAGCAGCGACAATGCCTCAGCGAGCAGATACTTCTCATCCTCAGTCATCTCCTTCTTGAAGATGGAGAAAGAGGGGTCGGCATAGCGGTGGCAGGTCTTCTTGACGGTCTTACGGGGGTTCGTCTGACTTGGAACATCAATCTGGTAATGCTCAATCTCGGCAAGGAAAGGCCCCTCATATTCCAGATAATGCAGGTCGTCCTGGATGGTGCGAAGGCTTACCGCTTCCACTTTCCTCTCCAACCCTTCCGGGCCTCTCAGTTCCTTCAGCTCCTCGTTGACAAGCTGACACAAATCTTTGGAAGAGTAGTTGTGATAGGGGTTGCCTAACAACCTGTCCAGTATGTAATATCGCGTTACGGCGTTCTTATTAGCGGGCATATTATTCTGTTTTTTCGGCTGCAAAATTACCACATCGGGGTGCAGTCTTTTTGCGCGGTGGATTTTATATCTATTACTCAGTGTTTTCTATTCTCTCTATTTTGTTTTCATTATGCTCGTCAATCCATTCTTTCAGTTTGAGTTGCGTGTCGTTTGAGCTGCTTGACCGGCCATTGTTGCTGAACACACTCTATTTCGTAGAAACTGCGAGCCTCTAAATCCCTTATTCGCATCAACTGACCAAGACAATGCAAATCGCAGCAATCGGATTGAGGCAACGCCGTTGCCCTAATTCGAATCTTCCTCTTTATCAGACATTCCACTATCCATTTATTTTTGCAAAGATACGAAATAATTCCTTATTTGCACAAAAAGACTTCATCAAACTTCCTTATTTTACCCATTTTCATTCTTTAATACTTCTTGACTCGAATTTGACAAGGTAAAACCGCTTTACAGACTTTGTCGCCCTTTTGCAGCCACTATTGTTTCCCAAGCTTTCATGGCAATTGGTATTGGGGCCGTGTGCACATACACTGTTTTTTCATGTCTTCACCGATTCCTGCGGGTGCTTATGGGCTTCTACTATACTGCATTGTTTCCCAATTCTTTTATGGTTGTTCTTCGCACTCTGGAGCGGAGATGGAACGGGCAACAAGCAGAGATGGAGCGGCCAACGGAGGGAAACGCCACAAACGTGAATAGCTGAAGCACCAAGTCGGCTATGACGGGGCTATTCGGTCAAACAAGGGGTGAAGTTGGGCTGAGGACACTCGCCCGCAAGGCTGTGCTGATGCCAAGCTTACAGAAAAGAGGGCGGCACAGAATGTGCTGCCCTCCCACAAAAAAACGGATTATGAAAAACTTTGCTACTTGATGAACTTGAAGTCGCGACCAAGGTAATGGGCCTGGTCGGCAAGGGCCTCTTCGATGCGCATGAGCTGGTTGTATTTGCAGATGCGGTCGGTGCGGCTGGCGCTGCCGGTCTTGATGAGGCCGGTATTGAGGGCGACGACAAGGTCCGCAATGGTGGTGTCCTCGGTCTCGCCAGAGCGGTGGGAGATGATGGAGGTGTAGCCATTGCGTGTGGCGAGGCTGACGGCATCGATGGTCTCGGTGAGGGTGCCGATTTGGTTGAGTTTGACGAGGATGGAGTTGGCTACCTTGCGGTCGAGCCCCATCTGGAGACGCTGGACGTTGGTGACGAAGAGGTCGTCGCCAACGAGCTGGCAGCGGTCGCCAATGGTGTCGGTGAGGAGTTTCCAACCGTCCCAGTCGTCTTCGGCCATGCCGTCTTCGATGGAGATGACGGGGTATTGCTCAACCCAGCGTTTCCAGAAGTCGACCATCTCTTGGGCGTTGTATTTCTCGCCTGTGGACCAGCGCATCTCGTAGAGGCCTGTCTCGGCGTTATAGTATTCGGAAGCGGCGGCATCGAGGGCGATGAATACATCCTCGCCGGGGCGGTAGCCCGCCTTCTCGATGGCCTGGCAAACGACCTGTATGGCATCGTCGTTGGAGGCGAGGTTGGGGGCAAAGCCGCCTTCGTCGCCGACGTTGGTGGACATGTTGCGGCTCTTGAGCACGGAACGGAGGTTGTGGAAAACCTCAGCGCCCATGCGCAGGGCTTCGGTGAAGGTGGGGGCACCGACAGGCATAATCATGAACTCCTGGAAGTCGATGCTGTTGTCGGCGTGGGAGCCACCGTTGAGGATGTTCATCATGGGGACGGGCAGAAGGTAGCCACCGCATCCGCCGAGGTAGCGGTAGAGCTGCTGGCCGGTTTCCATGGCTGCGGCCTTGGCACAGGCCAGAGAGACTCCGAGGATGGCGTTGGCTCCGAGACGGCTCTTGTTGTCGGTGCCGTCGAGTTCGATCATTTTTTGATCGACGGAACGCTGCTCTTCGACATACATGCCGCGAAGCTCGTCGTTGAGAACGGTGTTGACGTTGTTGACAGCTTGGAGGACGCCCTTGCCGAGGTAGACAGACTTGTCGCCATCGCGCAGTTCGCAGGCTTCGTGGACACCGGTGGAGGCTCCCGAAGGAA
The DNA here is from genome assembly GCA_964616965.1 of uncultured Bacteroidaceae bacterium. Taxonomy (GTDB): domain Bacteria; phylum Bacteroidota; class Bacteroidia; order Bacteroidales; family P3; genus Colimorpha. The sequence continues at coordinate 3,638 of CAZTVH010000118.1, forward strand.
CGGCGGCGCGACCCATGGCACCCTGTTCGGTGAACACTTCGACTTCGACTGTGGGGTTGCCGCGAGAGTCGAGAATCTGGCGGCCCCGGATTGCTATAATTTGTGACATGTGGTTTGTATATTGTTGGTTAATAATAAGGGATTGCTTGTGTGGAGCGATGATGGGCCATAGTGGCTGAAAATAAGGGAATGCCGAGACTTGTGCAATCCCGCATTCCCTTGTATCGCTGCGTTTTCGTGATATGGTAAGGAAGGAGGTGCCCCCCTGAGCCACGCATGGCGAAAACGCTTGTTATGTGACTGCCCTAGGGGCTTACTCAGCCTTGGGAGCCTCGTCGGTGACGGGGGCTTCGGCTGCGGGAGCCTCAACAGCGGGGGCCTCGGCCTTCTTGGCGCGGCTACGACGGGTGCTCTTGACCTTCTTCTCGGTGAGGGGCTTGAGCATGTTCTCGTTGTAGTCGACGAGTTCGATGATGGCCATAGGAGAGTTGTCGCCGTGGCGGATGCCAGTCTTCAGGATGCGGGTGTAGCCACCAGGACGATTGGCAATCTTCTGGGATATTTCGCGGAAGAGTTCGTTGACGGCTTCTTTGCTTTGGAGGTAGCTGAAGACAACACGACGATTGTGTGTGGTGTCGGCTTTCGAGCGATTGATGAGTGGCTCGACATATACTCTGAGCGCCTTGGCTTTGGCCAACGTGGTCTCGATACGCTTGTTGAGAATGAGCGAGGTGGCCATGTTGGAGAGCATAGCGACGCGATGGGCATGGGTTCTTGACAGATGATTAACTTTACAACCGTGTCTCATTTCTTATTATTCTTTATCTAATTTATACTTTGAAATATTCATACCGAATTCGAGGTTCTTGGATGCCACGAGGTTTTCGAGTTCGGTGAGTGATTTTTTGCCGAAGTTGCGGAACTTGAGCAAGTCGGCCTTGTTGAAGGCGACCAGGTCGCCTAAGGTCTCGACTTCAGCAGCCTTGAGGCAGTTGAGTGCGCGGACGGAGAGGTCCATGTCGACCAGCTTGGTTTTGAGAAGCTGGCGGATGTGGATGGTGCTCTCGTCGAGCTCTTCCTGCACGGGCTTGGGTTCGGCTTCGAGAGTGATACGCTCATCGCTGAAGAGCATAAAGTGCTGAATGAGGATGGTGGCAGCCTCTTTCAGAGCCTCTTTGGGGTGGATGGAACCGTCGGTCTGAATGTCGAAGGTGAGTTTCTCGTAATCGGTGCGCTGTTCGACGCGGAAGTCGCTAACTTCGTATTTGACGTTGATAATAGGCGTATGGATGGAGTCGATGGCGATGACACCGATGGCATCACCGGGCTTCTTGTTCTCGTCAGCAGGCACATAACCACGACCCTTTTCAATGGTGAGCTCGATTTTGAGCTCAGTGGTGGGTTCCATGTGACAGATTTCGAGGTCGGGGTTAAGAACCTGAAATCCGTTGAGGAAGTTGTTGAGGTCGCCGGCCTTGAATACGGGTTGGCCGACGAGGTCGAATGCGACTTTCTCAGTGTCGTAGTCCTCAATCTGGCGACGGAAACGAATCTGCTTAAGTTTAAGGATAATGTCGGTCATATCCTCGACCACTCCGGGGAGTGAGGAGAATTCGTGGTCGACACCGTCGATACGTACGGAGGTGATAGCGAAGCCTTCCAACGAGGAGAGGAGGACGCGACGCAGGGCATTGCCGATGGTGATGCCGTAGCCGGGTTCCAAGGGACGGAACTCGAAGATGCCACGGAAGTCATCAGATTCGAGCATGAACACCTTGTCGGGTTTCTGGAAAGATAATATTGCCATTTTTATTCCTTTCTTGTTAATATTAAGTGAACTGTTTGAAGGTATGAAGTTGTGAAGATAGTGACGACATCATGCCTTCAAACTTCCAACCTCCTTAACTCGCGAGCCTATTACTTGGAGTAGAGTTCGACGATGAGCTGCTCGTTGATGGTTTCGGGGATGTCGGCACGTTCGGGATAGCTGAGGAACTTGCCAGAGAGGGTGGAGCCGTCCCATTCGAGCCAAGGATAGTTGTTGGCACGGGAAGCGAGGTTGTCGGAGACGAGTTCCAACGATTTGGAACGCTCGCGGACGGAGATGACATCGCCCACTTTCAGCTCGTAGGAAGGAATATTGACAACATTGCCGTTGACGGCAATATGGCGATGGGAGACCAGCTGGCGTGCCTGTGCACGGCTGCGGGCGATACCCAGACGGTAGACAACATTGTCGAGACGGGACTCGATGAGTTTCATCAGTTCCTCACCGGTGATACCGCCACGGCGGGAGGCCTCGGCATAGAGTTTGCGGAACTGGCGTTCGAGGATGCCGTAGGTGTATTTGGCTTTCTGCTTCTCCTGAAGCTGAATGCCGTATTCCGAGACTTTGCCACGGCGCTTGTTCTGACCGTGCATGCCCGGAGCGTAAGGTTTCTTCTCGTAGTATTTGTCGGGACCGTAGATGGGTTCGTGGAACTTTCTAGCGATTTTGGTTTTAGGACCTGTATATCTTGCCATTGTTCAAAAAATTCAATAGTTAATGATTAATACTTACACACGGCGGCGTTTTGGGGGACGGCAACCGTTGTGGGGCAGCGGGGTGATGTCGACGATTTCGGTGACTTCGATGCCGCAGCCGTTGATTGCGCGGATTGCAGATTCACGTCCTGAACCAGGTCCCTTGACAAAGACCTTGACTTTTCTTAGGCCCAAATCATAAGCAACTTTGCCGCAATCTTCCGCAGCCATCTGAGCGGCATACGGAGTGTTTTTCTTCGATCCGCGGAAGCCCATTTTTCCTGCAGACGACCAAGAAATCACTTGACCGGCATTATTAGTCAACGAAATAATAACGTTGTTGAAAGAGGCGAAAATGCATGCTCTTCCAAGAGGTTCAACTTTTACGACTCTTTTTTTGGTCGGTTTAGAAGTTTTTGCCATAGTTTTTTTACTTGTGCTTGATTTTACATTTGTTTGCCAACTGCTCCAATGGTCAAATATAGTCCGCAATTGGCGGCTACTAGATTACTTGTTTTACTTGGTAGCCTTTTTCTTGTTAGCGATAGTTTTCTTCTTACCCTTGCGAGTGCGAGCGTTGTTCTTGGTGCTCTGACCACGGAGAGGAAGACCGAGACGGTGACGGATGCCGCGATAGCAGCCAATGTCCATCAGTCGCTTGATGTTCATCTGAACCTCGGAACGGAGGGCACCCTCAACCTTGTACTCATCGTTGATGATGGTACGCAGGGTGTTCTGTTCGTCGTCGGTCCAGTCCTGCACCTTCTTGTTCTCGTCGATACCGGCCTTGGCCAGGATCTCGGAAGCAAGGCTTCTTCCAATACCGTAGATATAGGTCAGACCTATAACTCCTCTCTTGTTTTTGGGTAAGTCAATACCTGCAATTCTTGCCATAAATTCTTTTTATACTTTTTTGTTAGTTAATCATCCTTGTCTTTGTTTGAACTTAGGATTCTTCTTGTTGATTACATAGACGACCCCGTGGCG
>CAZTVH010000119.1:0-7130 GCA_964616965.1 uncultured Bacteroidaceae bacterium
AAGGGGCAGAACCATCACCGTGGCATTCCTCATAGAGATGCCGTTGACCGAGGCGACGGGTGGCGACGATGCCGCCGAAGCAAAATGGTTTCCACTCGATTCCCTTCCTCCCCTAGCCTTCGACCACGACGAGATATTAAAAGTAGCAATAAAAAAGTTGGAAAATGAAAGTTGTGGGTGAGCATACAATAAAAGGGGACTACTGCCGTTATTGGGACTAAAATTATGACTAAAAAGAAACAAATAACCTTTTCTATCGGCATTGTATTGCTTGCCATGCTGTTAGGCCTGTTGATTGGTGTGATGACTGCGCCTAAGCTAGATGGCAAATATTGGAAACAGATGGAGATGGAGAGTGCCATGAACCAGCGCATCAACACCATGCTCTACCTAATAGACAACTATTATGTGGACAAGGTGGACTACGACTCCATCACCGACGGGATGATGAACTCGCTGCTCTCCACCCTAGACCCCCACAGTGCCTATCTCACTCCCAGTGTTTTCGAGAAAGAGACAGAGAGCCTGAATGGACAATTTGAAGGTATCGGGCTGCTCCTCTACTACATTGGCGACACCGTGTATGCCTTTAATGCCCTACCGGGCTCTCCTGCTGCAAAAGTAGGACTCCGTGCGGGCGACCGCATCATTCGTGTCGATACCACCACGGTGTCGGGAACAGGCATGACCTCACAGGCCAAGTCGATAGTGGACCTCATTCGCGGTCCCCGCTTCAGCACAGTCAACATCACCGTGCAACGACAGGGTTCGGAGAAGCCACACACCTTCAAAGTGCAACGCGACGTGATACATACCTCCACCATCCCCGCCCATGTCATGCTGGACAACAAGACGGGATACATCCGCATCACAAGTTTTGGTAGCACCACCGCCTCCGAATTTCACGCTGCCCTGCTAGAACTGCTACACGAAAACATGCAGCACTTGGTGCTAGACTTGCGTGGCAACGGTGGCGGCTCGATGGAGGCAGCCATCGGCGTGTGCGACGAACTACTGCCAAACAACGACCTTATTGTCTACACCCAAGGTGAGCACATCAGCCGCAGCAACGTGTATGCCACCCGTGGGGGGCTGTTTGAAGAGAACCGCCTGACAGTGCTGATAAACGAAGAGTCTGCCAGCGCAAGCGAAATTGTGGCCGGTGCCATACAGGACAACGACCGAGGCACCATTGTGGGCCACCGCAGCTTCGGCAAAGGACTGGTGCAACGCCAGTTCCCTCTCCCAGGAGGGTCGGCAGCAATGCTTACCATTGCCCGCTACTACACTCCATCGGGACGTTGCATACAGCGTCCCTACGACATGGGCACCGACGAATACTACCGCCAATACATCACCCGCATCATACAGAACTATGTGGCAGCCGACTCGATACTGGATGCCGAATACGACACCACACAGACCTTCCGCACCAAGAAAGGCCGCAAAGTATATGGCGGTGGCGGCATCCGTCCCGACATCCTGCTGCCCTATTTTACCGACTCCAACCTCATCTACTACAACCAACTGATAAGCAATCGTGTGTTGGAAGAATACATGTTCAATCAGCTATTTGAACACTACGACCAAATAATCAGCCGATACCCGACGATTGAGAAGTTTATAAAAGACTACCAAGTAGACGATGCCACCTGGCAGTCAATCCTAGCCCTAGCTGACAAAAAGAAGATACTCCGTCGACCCGCAGGCATCAACAAATATGGCGTCGCCATCCGAAACCGCTATAAAGCCAACCTCGCCAACACACTCTATGGCGAAAATGCCTACTACAAAATAGCCCTGGCCGGCGACATCGAGTTGCAAAACGCTCTCAAGAAATTGAACAACAAAAAATAACACAAACCCCATCTCCATGAACATGAAAAAGATACATCTAATATTGTTATTGGCCTTTTTCTCATCCTGCAGCCTGTCGGCACAGCGAACCACCCTTTCGGGTACCATCACTGGCCTGCCCGAAGGCACCACCGCCATCCTCAGCGAAATAGTGGGCGACCAAGTGCGCACTGTGGACACCCTTCGCCTAGGCAAAGGCGAGTCGTTTAAGCTCACCCTCTCCCCTTCCGCTCCCACTCTCTATGTTCTCCACACCGACAGTCGCGACGGCGGCATGTGCCACCTGATGATACAGCCTAAAGAAAAGGTTTCTGTCGACCTGCTCTATATGCCCGACCAACGGGCGTTCAAAATCACCGACACCAAAGGCTCTCGCAATGTCGAGTTGTACCGCCAGTTCTACGACATCCTACTCAGTGCCGTCAATCCCACCATGCAATCCTTAGTCCCACAACAGGTGGAACAATTGCTGTCGAAAAACACTGACGTGCTGATGAGCGCATTCCTCGTCACCTTCTTCGAACAAGACTTCGAAAACCATGCCGCACTCTATGCCGACATCCGCGACGCACTCGTCAAGGACTATCCCAACGACCCATACGTCAAGCATCTCAGCGACCGCCTGAAGAGCGTGTTGCTGCCTGGTATGGAAGCACCCGAAATCAGCATGAAGGACACCGAGGGCAACACCCGCCGTCTCTCCGACCTCCGTGGCAAAGTGGTGCTCATCGACTTCTGGGCCTCGTGGTGCGGACCCTGCCGGCGCGAGAACCCCAACGTGGTGAAGCTCTATAAGAAATACCACGACCGTGGGTTCGAAATCTACAGCGTCTCTCTCGACAAAGAGAAATCCGCATGGCTCAAAGCCATCAAGGACGACGGCCTCGTGTGGCCCAACCACGTCAGCGACCTCAACGGATGGACCTCCTCAGGTGGCAAGACCTACGGCATCATGTCCGTCCCCTCCACCGTCCTGGTCGACAAAGACGGCAAGATAATCGCTCGTAACCTGCGCGGCCCTGAACTGGAGAAGAAATTGTCTGAAATATTCGACTAACAATAATTCATACTGCACAATGATTACCACCACTATGATAGAAATGGCCTTGAGCCATGTCAACGACCCCGACCTAGGACGCAGCCTCACCGAACTGGGCATGATTGAAAACATCGCCATCGATGGCAAGAAAGTCTCCTTCGACCTAGTACTCACCACCCCCGCCTGCCCCATGAAAAAACGCATGAGCGACGACTGCGTGAATGCCATACACGAATATGTCGACCGCGAGGCGGAAGTGGTCATCAACCTCACCTCACGTCCCGTCACCATGCCCGACCCACATGAGCTGGTACCCGGTGTAAAGAATGTCATCGTTGTCGCCTCTGGCAAGGGTGGCGTTGGCAAAAGCACCGTCGCCGTCAACCTCGCCGTGTCGCTCGCCAAGACGGGAGCCTCCGTGGGCCTTATCGATGCCGACATCTACGGCCCCTCCATCCCCATTATGTTCAATATCGGACAGGAAGAGGTATACGGTGAGCAACACGACGGCAAGACCTACATGCTACCCGTCGAACGCTACGGCATCAAGCTCATGTCCATCGGCTTCCTCGTCGACCCCGACAAAGCCTTAGCCTGGCGCGGCCCTATGGCATCGGGGGCCCTCAAACAGCTGGCCACCGAAACTTGGTGGGGCGAAATCGACTATCTGGTTGTCGACATGCCTCCGGGAACAGGCGATGTGCAGCTGACATTGGCACAGACCCTGCCGGTGACAGGTGCCATCATCGTCAGCACACCCCAGCAGGTGGCCCTCGCCGACGTGGTGCGCGGCGTTGAGCTGTTCCGCAACCCCAACCTCAACATCCCCGTACTGGGGTTTGTAGAGAACATGGCCTACTTCACTCCCGCCGAGCTACCCGACCATAAGTACTACATCTTTGGCCGTCAGGGCTGCCGCCGTCTTGCCGAAGAAATGAACATCCCTCTTCTGGGCGAGATACCGCTGGTGCAGAGCATAGCCGAAAGCGGCGACAATGGCCGTCCCGTAGCGCTGTGGAGCGACACCGAAACGCCCGTGAGCAAGGCATTCATGGACGTGGCCGAAAACGCCATCCGCGAAATATGCAAACTAAACAATAAAGAATAACTCGTGATGACGTTATTACGTTATCACGTTATCACAACTTTCAAATAACATGACCGACCAAGAGAAACCCCTCATCGAGTCCCGCGTCAAGAACGCCCTCGAACAAATCCGACCCTACCTTCAGCAGGACGGTGGCGACGTAGAGTATGTCGACATGACCAACGAAGGTGTTGTAATGGTTCACCTCAAAGGCCATTGCGGCAGCTGCCCTCACGCCCTACAAACACTCAAACAGGGCATCGAGGCTGCTGTCAAACGCGTCATCCCCGAAGTAAAATCAGTCGAAAGAGTATGATCTACACCAAAACAGGCGATGCTGGCACCACCTCCCTTATCGGTGGCACACGCGTTGCGAAATGCCATCCGCGCGTAGAGGCCTACGGCACCGTCGACGAATTGGGAGCCCATGTGGCCCTGCTGTCCGAACAATTAGCCTCTATCCCAACCTTCGACAAGCCCCACGCACTCCTCCAACAGGTTGGGCGCCAACTGTTCACCATCCAGGCCCTTCTCGCCCTCGAACCCGACCCTCCCCACCCCACGGGCATCGACGTAGAACGCTATAGCGAGCAACTCACCGCTCACTGCTCCATTCTTGAGCATTCCATCGATGACATACAGGCCTCCCTGCCACCCTTCCGCAGCTTTGTCATCCCCGGAGGCTGTGTGGTGGCCGCACAAGCCCATGTGGCACGCACGGTATGTCGTCGAGCCGAACGCCGCATCGTCGAGCTTTATGGCCAGTACGCCGACGATGCCAACCCCGCTGTGCTTTCGTATATCAACCGCCTCTCCGACTACCTCTTTGTCCTTTCGCGCCATCTTGTGGTAGCCGCTGGCGACAAGGAATGTTTTTTGAATGATTGAACGCCCTAAGGCGGACTGAAGCCTACTATTTTTTACCTTTTTATTCTCGACATTTTTAATTCTCTACTCTCAATTCAAAAAAAAGTCGTACTTTTGCAAAAATTTTAATTGAGTAGAATTCTGATTGTGCATTGTAAACGTATAAGATAGGAGCCTCATAGGGGGGTGGGCACACGCTAAATTTTCCCCCGACAAGGCTAACGATTATTAAATTAGGAGAACAGATAACATGTATTGGACACTAGAATTAGCAACAAAGTTAGAGGATGCTCCGTGGCCTGCCACCAAAGACGAATTGATTGATTACGCCCAGCGCACTGGCGCACCTATGGAGGTGATTGAAAACTTGATGGAGATAGAAGACGAGGGCGACCCATACGACAGCATCGAGGACCTGTGGCCCGACTACCCCACTAAGGAAGACTTCTTCTTCCAAGAGGACGAATACTAGAGCGTTTTCGGCCAACTCTGCCACCCGCCACACCGGTGCCGGCATCTCTGCCTCTCGGCCATCGACATATTCAACACCCCTTCTTCCCATTCTGGACACATCGGATTCCTCTCCTTTGCCAAAAGATGCAACAGATGACACTAACTAAAACATACTTTCTATATGCGAATTATAATTATTGGCTCAGGCAATGTGGCCACCCATGTGGCACTCAACCTACGACAAAGAGGACATATCATCGACCAAATATGGTCGCGTAATTTCGAACACGCAAAATATCTGGCAGACCGTGTAGAGGCACAACCCATCAACGACCTGTCGCAAATCCATGTCAACGCCAACCTCTATCTCATATCCATCAGCGACGATGCCATCGCCAATGTCGCCCAAAAGCTCCACCTTGGCGACTCCATAGTGGTGCACACCTCTGGAGCCACACCCATCGATGTACTCAAGAACACCAGCACACGCTATGGCTGTGTGTGGTCGCCACAGTCTTTTGTACGCGACGTCGCCATTGAATTCAACACTTTACCCGTCTGCATCGAAGGCTGCGACAAACAGACCGAAGACAGCATCGAGGAGCTTCTTCTCCCAATTACCCCCACTGTCTACCGCACCACCTTCCATCAGCGGCAATACCTGCATCTGGCCTCGGTTTTTGTCAACAACTTCACCAACGGACTCTATGCCGTGGCACAAATGCTTTGCGACAAACACAACGTCCCTTTCGAAATCCTCTATCCCATCATTCTCACCACCGCCAAACGGGTACAATGGGGCGACGTGCGATACCAACTGACCGGACCCGCTGTCCGTGGTGACAAAAAGACCCTCAACGCCCATCGGCAACTCCTTGCCGATAACGAACAAATGCTGGCAGTCTACAACGCTTTCACACACCTGCTGCAGCAGCTCAAAGACCTATGATTGACACCCACTGCCACCTCTACGACGAGGCCTTCGACAACGACCGCCACCAGGCTGTCTGCCGTGCCTTGGACGCAGGGGTCGACACCATGCTCCTCCCCGCCATCGACAGCCTCTCCCTCTCCCGTCAAGAGGCTCTCGCCAACGCCTATCCCCAGCACTTCCGTCAGATGATGGGGCTGCACCCCACCTCCGTCACCGTCGACTTCCAAAAGGAACTCGACATAGTACATCACAAACTCTTTGAAGTTGAAAATGGGGCATTGAGGGCTGAGAATTGTCTCGATGCAGCAGCCAATTCTCAATTCTCAATTCCCAATTCCCAATTCCCCAAGTACGTCGCCGTCGGCGAAATAGGTCTCGACCTCTATTGGGACAAAACCTTCCTCGACCAGCAGCTCCTCGTCCTGCGGCAACAGATGCTCTGGGCCGAACAGCTCGGCCTGCCCGTCTGCCTCCATGTCCGCAAGGCCCACAACGAGCTCTTCGGCCTACTCCGCGACCTCAACCGTCCGCAATACAGCGGTGTCATGCACTGCTTCGGTGGCAGTGTGCAAGAGGCACACCGTGCCGTAGAGATGGGATTTCATATTGGCATAGGCGGTGTCGTCACCTACAAAAACGCCTCCCTCGCCGACGTGGCACGCGCCGTGCCCCTCCACCGCATCCTGCTCGAAACCGATGCCCCCTACCTCCCCCCGGTGCCCCACCGTGGCCAACGCAACGAAAGCTCTTACATCCCCCTCATTGCCGACTGCATAGCCGCCCTCCGTGGCATCACCCCACAGCAAGTCGCCGACACCACCACCGCCTCCGCCCGCCAGCTATTCCGTCTCTAGGTGCCACACCCGACTTCTAAAAATACCCCGTAGGGGTTT
>CAZTVH010000120.1:0-6336 GCA_964616965.1 uncultured Bacteroidaceae bacterium
TGCGGGCGCGAGGAGGCCATTGCCACTGCCCCTGCCGAGGCCTCGTTTCGCAAAGATATGGAGGACTGGGCAGCCCTTTGTGGAATTGAGAATGAGCTGTCGGACCTAGATAATTCTCAATTCTCAACTTTCAATTCTCAATTATATGTCTGGGACTATGTGGTGCAGTTCCGCAATATGTGGAACCCATTCCCAAACCTTCACGTCCTCCAGCCCAACCTCAAATACTTCCACGACCACGGCGTGCGCCTGATGTTTGAGCAGGGTACAGGAGCCAACAACGTGACCTCGTGGATGGAACTGCGCGAATACCTCCTTGCCAAACTACTTTGGAATGTCGATGCCGACCCCGACTCGTTGATACACGACTTCTGTAACCACTACTATGGTTTCGCAGCCCAACCCGTCGAAGAACTCTATCGTGAGATGCACCGTTCCCTCATCGCATCAGGCCAGCGGCTCGACATCTACGGCTATCCCGTCGATGCCGCCCAAGGCTATCTTGCCCCAGAACAGATTATCAAATATCAAGTCCTTATCGCTGCCGCCTACGACAGCCTGAGCCGCTACACCCCCACCAGCAACATTTACCACTACCCATACGCCCTCTTCACCGACCAAGTGGTACGCGACCGCATTCGTTTCCTTGAACTCTCCCTCGACTATGCCATCCTCGAACTCACCATGGCGGGCTATCTCCCCATCGACAGCACCTTTGCTCCCCGTGCCGACCGCTTTGTAGCCGATGGCAAACGGCTTGGCCTCAACATCCTTCACGAAATGGGCTACACCCTACAAGAGTACCGAACCGACATCGACAACTTCCTTGCCAAAACCTCCCAGCCCAACCTAGCACTACACCAACCCACAACCCTCCGCCACCAGCCCGACAGCCAATACTATGCCGGCGGTGCGCAGGGGCTTACTGACGGTCGTGCCGGCATACTCGACTACCGCCACTCGTGGCTCGGCTTCTATGCCGACACCCTCGATGCCGTCATCGACCTCGGCAGCCGCAAACGCCTGCACCAAATCCAACTCGACTTCTTCTATTTCCCCCTCTCGTGGATTTTCTTCCCGCAGACCATCAATTATTACGTCTCCAAGGATGGCAAACGCTGGCAGCTGGTCGGCACACTCCATCCCGACGACCCCGCCCGCCTCGCAGTGCCAGAAATAAAGACCTTCGCCACGCCCCGCTTCAGCCGCCGTGCCCGCTATGTGCGTGTGCAAGCCATTCCGTTGCCCACCATACCCGCCTGGCATCGCGCCACAGGCAATCCCGCCTGGATTTTTACTGACGAGATTATTGTGCGCTAAGTTCTATTTTGTGAATCAATGATGATAGTGACTGGCCCGTCGTTGACCAATGCCACCTGCATGTCGGCACCGAATTGGCCCGTGGCTATGGGCTTGCCAAACTCCTGTTCCAGCCGGGCAATAAACTTCTCGTACATCGGTATGGCCACGTCGGGCTTCGAGGCGCGGATGTAGCTGGGTCGGTTGCCCTTCTTGGTGCTGGCCATCAGGGTAAACTGGCTCACCAGCAATATGCCGCTGTCCGCCACCTCGGTGATGGGCAGGTTCATCACCCCGTCCGCGTCGTCGAAGATGCGCAGTGCCACTATCTTGCGGCAAAGCCAATCGATATCCTTGTCCGTGTCGGCATCCTCTATGCCCAGCAGTATCATCATGCCCGGCCCTATGGCTCCTTTCACAACGCCTCCTATGCTGACGGAGGCCTCAGTACAACGTTGAATGACTATTCTCATGATGTAGATTGCATTATAACGTTATTACGTTATCACGTTATTACGACAGTCAAAATTACGGCACTCAATCATTCACTATCGTCAACTTGGCAAACGCCAGCATCAGCGTCTTCTGCCCGATTCCCTCAAAAAACACGGTCGCCTTGCGGCTGTTGCCTGTCCCCTCGCAACTGAGCACCTTGCCCGTGCCAAACTTCTCATGCCTCACCGTCATGCCCGGCTGTATGGCGTTGATGCTCTCTGCCGAATTTTGTGCGGTGGGCCCTTTGGCTGCCGAGGCTTTTGCTACGGGTTTTAAGTTCCTGGGCTTTGGGGGGCTAGTGCGTGGGGCAGACCCCTGCTCTGCCTCAGGCGAATATTTGATGCCTTTAATTCCACGGAAGGCGGAGGGCAGCTCTCCCACATCGGGGAAACTCTTCTGCCGGCGGGGCAGCTCAATGTATTTCGAGTCGATGTCCTCCACAAAGCGGCTCAACTCTTGGCACGACGAGTTGCCATACTGGTAGCGCGTCAGGGCGTAGGAGAGTGTCACCTGCCGTTCGGCACGGGTGATGGCCACATAGAACAGCCGCCGCTCCTCCTCCAGCTCCTGTCTGGATGAAATAGACATGATGGAGGGGAACAGGTTTTCCTCCATCCCCACCACATAGACGTACGGAAACTCCAACCCCTTGGCCGAGTGGATAGTCATCATCGACACCTTGTCGGCCTCCTTGTCGTCGCCCTTGTCCTCCGAGGTCAGCAGCAACACCTGCTGTAGGAATTGGTCGAGGGTCCTGATTTCGGGCTCTGTGTCCTCCGAATTCTCGGAATTCTCGGATATTTCGGAATTCTCAGAACTCTCGGAACTCTCTGAGAACTGGTCTTCCTTTTCGCAAAACTCCTGTATGCCGTTCAGCAACTCCTCTATATTCTCTATTCGGTTGGGATTGTCGGGGTCGTCGTCGTTGCGCAGCAGGGTGATGATGCCCGAATTGTAGACAATCTGTTTTGCCAAGTCGTAGGCGTTCATGGTGGACAGTAGCGAGGAGAAACGTTTAATCATCATCACAAAGTCGGTCACCCGCTGCACCGTGCCGCTGTTCAGCCCCAGCCCGAACGAGGCGATGTTCTCCATCACCGTCCACACCGCCACATCGTTGTCGGCTGCCGCCACCCTCACTCGGTCGAGGGTCGTCTGCCCGATGCCTCGGGCAGGGTAGTTGATGATGCGCTCCAACGACTCCTCGTCGTAGTTGTTCACCACCAGCCGCAGGTAGGCCAGCACGTCCTTGATTTCCTTACGCCCGTAGAATGATATGCCTTGGTATATGCGGTAGGGGATGTCGGCGCGCCGCAGTGCCTCCTCTATGGCACGCGACTGCACATTGGTGCGGTACAGTATGGCAAACGACCTATAGTCCAGCCCTTCCTCGGCCCGAGCCTGCTGTATCGATTCTGCCACCTGCCGCCCTTCGTCGCGCTCGTCGGCGGCACGCAGCAGCCGCAGGCGGTTGCCCACAGCGTTGTCCGTCCACACCTCTTTCTCTATCTGCTCCACGTTCTTTTTGATGACCGAGTTGGCAGCGTCCACTATCATCTTGGTCGAACGGTAGTTCTGCTCCAACTTGTAGAGGTGCAGGTTGGGATAGTCGCGCCGGAAGTTGAAGATGTTCTGTATGTTGGCCCCACGGAAGGCGTAGATGCTCTGCGCGTCGTCGCCCACCACGCAGATGTTCTGGTAGCGTGCCGCCAGCTTCTTCACTATCAGGTATTGCGAGTAGTTGGTGTCCTGATACTCGTCCACCATGATGTATTTGAAACGGTTCTGATACTTCAGCAGCACATCGGGGAAGTCCCTCAGCAGCACGTTCATGTTAAACAGCAGGTCGTCGAAGTCCATTGCCATAGCGGTGCGCAAGTGGTAGTTGTACTGCTTGTATATCTCCCCAATCATCGGGCGGTGCGAGTCCTTGTCGGTCTGCTGTATTTCGGGGTTGTTCATATAGTCCTCTGGACTTAGCAGGTTGCTCTTCGCCATCGATATGCGGCTCAACACCGTGCCGGGGCTGTAGGCCTTGGGGTCTAGGTTCTGGCCCTTCACTATCCGCTTGATGGCCGACTTGCTGTCGTCGGTGTCGTAGATGGTGAAGGTGTTGATATAGCCCAGTTTCGGTGCCTCCGACCGCAGTATGCGGGCAAACACCGAGTGGAACGTCCCCATCCATATATTCCGTGCCTCGCTGCCCACCAGCTTCATAATGCGCTCCTTCATCTCTGCCGCCGCCTTGTTGGTAAAGGTCAGTGCCAATATGCTGAAGGGGTCCACTCCCAGCTCTATCAGGTGGGCTATGCGGTAGGTCAGCGTGCGGGTCTTGCCGCTGCCGGCCCCGGCTATAATCATCACCGGGCCCTCGGTGCATGCCGCCGCCTCGCGTTGCGGTTCGTTCAGTTGGTCTAATAGTTCGCTCATATCACTTCTATTCTCACTGTGCGCAGCTGTGCCACTGCGTCATACAGTCGGTTGCTCTGCGACTGCCTCACACTCACCTCCAGTCGGCAGTCAAGGTTAAAGTCTTGGTTGGTCGGCACCAGGCCGAAATCTTTTATGATACGCATCACGTCGTTCATCGCCGCATACTCGTAGTGCAGGCGGTAGTGCACGTCGATGGTCTTTTCCACTATCTCGGCATGGTCGATGGCGTCGCGGGCTGCGGTCTTGTAGGCGTTGGCCAGCCCCGACGCGCCCAGCAGCACGCCGCCGAAATAGCGCACCACCACCACCAGCGTGTCCGTCAGGTCGGCACTCAGCAACTGCCCGTGGATAGGCCTGCCGCCGGTGCCCGAAGGCTCGCCGTCGTCGTTGGCGCGGTAGGCCTCCTTCGTCGGCCCCAGGATATAGGCATAGCAGTGGTGCCGCGCGTCGAAATACTCCTTCCGCAGCCGCTCCAGATGCCCCTTCACCTCCTCGGTGCTCTGCACCGGGAAGGCGAAAGCCATAAACTTGCTCCCCTTCTCCTTATACAGCCCCTCGGCGGGTGCCTTTATGGTACGATAGGTGTCGTCAAACATTTATACTTCCACTTTCTTTTTCCCTTAAATCATTCACCTGCCGTACCCTTTCGGTGTAGTCTTCGCCATTCCTTATATACCAGGCGGGGGCCTCCTTGATTCTGACGGCAGGCATTCCGGCTATCAGCATATTGTCGCCGGCTATACTTTTGTTGACAAGCGAGTTGGCACCCACACTCACATTGTTCCCCAGCACCAGCTTCGATGTCATCTTTGCTCCCGTGGCTAGAAACAGCCCGTCCCCAATCACCTTCCCGTTGGCGGCAATGCATGTGGAGGTGTGCAGCACGGCAAAATTGCCGATGCGGTTGTTCCCTCCCACCACTATCGTGCCATAGTGAGGTATCACCACCCCATAGCCAAGCACATCCTCGCCTATCGTAAATCCCAGCCTTACCCCAAGGCTGCTGTATCGCCTCCTCCAATAAGCCTTTAGCGGTCTGGCAAATAGCGAGGTGTCCCCATGCCGGTAGTATGAGTATTTCCTCATCGCTTCCAGATACGACATTATCAGGTCGGGCATAGCTATATGGTGCAGCCTCTCGGCAAAAGTCCAACTGAACTTGCCCCGATTCATCATCAGGTCGGCCTTCAGGTAGAACCTCAATTCCTTTTTTGTCCGTATCTCCATGGTGGTTTGTAGTGCTGGTGTGTGTGCTGTTTTGGATTGCAAATTTACACAAATTCCACGACATAAACAGAGGTGCATGAAAAAAAATAACCTACGGCACAAGTTATCACCTATTTACCATCTGATTGCGGCGGGGTCGGTTGGCGGCAATGCCTGCCTTTTTCAAGGGGGAAATGCGTTATAGTGACGATTAAATGACAGGGTGTGCCAACCATGTGCCGATGGCGTAGTCTCTCCATCACGTCGCGCGAAGCAGCCTCGCGACCGGATGGGTGCCACATTGTCTTTCCTGGGCCGGGCAAGCCCCGCTTGCTATGCCTATGTGTGCGGCCTGAAAGGCCAAAACAATCACGCTTTTGCCCTTGCAGGGCGTTGGTGACAGGTCCTCTCATACCTAGGGCATCGCCCTAGGCTATTCGCCTTTTGGCCTTTCAGGCCGTAGGTGTCCGCAAACAGCGAGTCCCAGCCCCGCCAAAACCGTATGCGATGTAGAACTAGGGCAAAACCTTTTGGTTAGCAAAATACCGCCTCGCAGAGCGCCCAGCTCTCAAACAGGCCTCGTCTCACCCCGCTTTTTACTATCGCCTGACCGACCCCTGCCGCCTCTTGCCGCTACCTATTGATTACTAGCAATTTCTGCTTGCTGCAGGCTTCATCTCCGCTTCCCCAAACGGATATGGAGCGGTGACCGAGCAGAGATGGAGCCGAAAACGGCGGGAGGTGGTAGGGAATGGCCGGTGCCGATATTTTCGACATTCCAGGCTTCCGGCACTACCCATCCCGCATGACGAAGTGTGCCGCTACCCGGTCGCACCCCCCCGAAGGGACCCGTCGCCCATGACAGGGCAAATGGATTCGACGGGGAGTGTGGTTAGGGCGGTC
>CAZTVH010000120.1:6346-7076 GCA_964616965.1 uncultured Bacteroidaceae bacterium
CCCTCCATCCGGTGTCGCGTGGGCGGTGCCGGCAGGGGACTTCTTGCCGGGCCCCTCCTACGGCCTCCGAGGCCATCGTCCGTTTGCGGGTGAGGAACGCCCTTGGGGGCGAGAAGGTCGCCCAGGATAGTTAAAAAAATCCTAAAACCGTTAAAAAAAATAAATAGTGAAAATTTTTTTCTCTTTTGGTGTTTATATAGTGAGGCGATTTATTTTCGTAGTTTTTTTTTAAAGGAGAATAGTGTCATTTCAGTTAGGTAAAATGTTTTTTTTCGCAACATAGGTAAATGAAGAAAAAGGATTATAGCAACGAGTTGTATGCCGTGGTGAGCAAACACGAGGACGTCATCAGGCTGGTGGTTTCGGGCTTCTATCCGCCCGGCTGCTATCTTTTCAACGAGATGGTGTGCGACCTCACTACCTTCCTGTGGCTACTCTACCGCGACATGCCGGCCGATGCAGTCGTCTTTCGTGAGCAGAAGTGGGTGTATTCCGTCCTCCACCGCCATGCGCTGAATCGTATACGCGACGATGCCCGCTACCAACAACGGTTTGTATACGGTGTCGACCTCACTGGCATGCCGGGCGACGAGGGTGTCGACCCGCTTATCAAGCGGTTGTACTACCTTGTTTCGCACCTCGACGACGACGACGACCGCGAGCTTATCATGATGTACCTCGCGTGTGAGCCGGTTAAGAATATTGCGCAATACAGGGGACGCAGCGAGAC
>CAZTVH010000121.1:0-7076 GCA_964616965.1 uncultured Bacteroidaceae bacterium
TCATGACTTCAAATTCTCTTAACTCTACCTAAGCAATTTTATGATGAACCAAAAAATACACCAAACGCACACTTGAAATTAAATGACCAGTGTTTTTTGAGTGATTAGTGAATAGTGATTAGTGAAATGTGTTAATGTGTTGGTCCTTGGCGCATCAAAGATTAACGAATTAACACATTAACGAATTAACGAATTCTCATTTTCAACTTTCACAGGTCTAGATTAGGCCTCCCAAAGCCTTGGATGGTTTGTTTTTTCCTTCATTGTAGAGCCTCTATTTATCCCTTATATATTTTACCTTTCTTTTAGTTTTCTTTTACCTTTACTTTACCTTTTATTTAGCTAACCTAAATAATGAGTAAAATAAATACAAACAAAATACAAAGTAAATAAAAGATATGTGATGGTGGCATTTGGGTGCTAGAGTGTACTATGTCGGAGGATGCTTGGGAAAGGTGAAAGATATGGGAGGTTTTGTTCTTGTGTCTGTATGACAACTGATTATTCAGTGCTGTATGTTTTCGGGCAATGATAAGAGGCGGATTTTTGCTTCTCTGGGGTAGAAAATGGCTGTTATGGGAGGGAATAGTTGGGGCGATGGGAGAAATAGTTAAGTTCATAGAATGGCGATAATCAAGGTGGTATAGAGTCTGGGTAACTTTTTTTTCATTCTTTTCTTGGTGGTTAGAAAAAAGTTTGTACCTTTGCAGCGCAAAGTACTTTTAAACGATATGGAAAATAACGAGGCATTAAATACGCTGCATGAGATAAGGAACCTGATGGAAAGGTCGTCGCGATTTCAGTCCATCAGTGGTTGGTCTATCATTATTATAGGGTTGTTGGCGAGCGTGGTGTCGGCAGGGGCTTGGCTGCTGCTGTTGCCGCATGAGGAGAAGTGGCTGCCCGAAGGGGTGGGGGGTGTGCTGATTAATTCGCCTTACCGCACGCTGATAGCGTCGGCATGTGCGCTGGCGTTGCTGGTGGTGTCGTTTGCGGTGGTGTGTTTCGGGTCGTACCGCTTGATGAAGCGGCAGGGCGGCTTGGAGTTTGGAAAGGCTGTCCGTCGTCCGTTGCTGCATTTTGCGGTGCCGATGTTGGTGGGCGGACTGCTCTGTGTGGCAATGTTGATGCAGGGGCACTACGGGCTGACGTCGACCTTTATGCTGGTGTTCTACGGCTTGGCGCTGCTGAATGCGAGCCACTACACCAGCCGGGCCATCGCGTTGCTGGGCTACTGCGAGTTGGTGCTGGGGGTGCTGGACTGCTTTGTGATGAGCCACGCCATCTTGTTCTGGTTCCTAGGATTTGGGTTGATGCATATCATTTTTGGAATATATTTTAAAGTAAAAGGTAGAATGTGTTAACGTGTGAACGTGTTAATGTGTTAGTCCTTGGCGCATCAAAGATTAACACATTAACGAATTAACGAATTCATTTTATGTTTCTTGACGGTATAAATAGGGCATTCGAAAGCAAGGCACGGTTGGGCATCATGTCGGTGCTGATGGTGAACGAGGCGGTGGACTTCTCGACGCTGAAGTCGCTACTAGGGCTGACCGACGGCAATCTGGCAAGCCACACCCGCGCACTGGAAGAGATGGGCTATATTCAGGCGGAGAAGAAGTTTGTCGGGCGCAGGCCCAACACAACCTACTCCGTCACCAAGGCGGGCAGCAAGGCTTTTAAGGAGCATCTGCAGGCACTGGAAGACTTTTTCAAGAATGCACCAACAATATGATTTTTTTTGAGATGCCTACTTTGTGATGCAAAGAACTTTTATTAATAATAGAGATTATGATTTTTGGTATCTGTTTGCTGATATTCCTCTTGCTGGCAGGCGTTTTGATAGCGCTGCCTCTGATTAGAAAATTAATTCATAAAATAAAACACAACATGGAAAACAACACTCAAAATCAAAGCGGAGCCAAGTTGTGGCTCAAATTAACGATTATCTTTGCCCTCAGCCTGTTGCTGCTTATCCCGCAGGCGATAATTCAGAACATGGTGGACGAGCGGCGCGGCACCGAGATGGAGGCGAACATGGAGGTGTGCGAGAAGTGGGGCGGCGGCCTCACGGTGCGCGGGCCGGTGCTCTTCATTCCGGGCGACACATCAACCAACAATGTATACCTGCTGCCCGAGGTGCTGGACATCAACGGCGAGGTGGAGACCAAGACGCTGAAGAGGGGCATCTACGACTTCTCGGTCTATGAGGCACCGATGAAGCTGACAGGCACTTTCGCCCTGCCCAAGGAGTTGAATGCGGAGCAGGTGAGCCACCTGAAGACGGGTCGCGCCAAGTTGCTCTTCTCTATCAGCGACTTCAAGGGTTTTGTGGATTATCCCACGCTGACCTACGGTGGGGAGCAGGTGGAGTTGCAGGCGGAAGGCATGAAACTGGGCAACGAGGACGCGCTGTCGTGCCCGGTGGAGGTGACAGAGATAGTGGGCGGCGGCTCGAAAGAGTTTGCGCTGGAGGTGTCGCTGAAGGGGTCGAACTGTATCAGCTTTGTGCCCGTGGGACGCACGACGACGCTGCATGTCAACTCAGACTGCAAGACACCCAGTTTCGCGGGACGCTACCTGCCCGCAGACCGCGAGGTGACGGACACGGGCTTCACCGCCGACTGGAAGGTGCTGGCACTGAACCGCGACTTCACTCAGGTGCTGAAGAGCCACAAGGAGCTGGCCAGCGTGGGCACGATGGATGTGGAGCTGAAGGTGCCGGTGGAGCAGTACCAAAAGACCACGCGCACTATCAAGTATGCCTACCTGATTATCCTGCTGACCTTTGCTGTGGTGTTCTTGGTGGAGAACCGCCGCCAAACACCTATACACCCGGTGCAGTACGCCTTGGTGGGCATCGCGCTGATACTTTTCTACACGCTGTTGCTGGCCTTCTCGGAGCATATTGGTTTTGGCTTTGCCTACCTGATAGCCGCTGTGATGACGGTGGGACTTATCTCTACCTTTATCCACGGGCTGACCAAGCACCGCACCGCCGCGCTGGCTGTGGGCGGACTGCTGATGGTGCTGTATGTGTTCATCTATGTCATCATGCAGCTGGAGAGCTATGCTCTGCTGGTGGGCAGCATCGGGGTGTTTGTCATACTGGCGGTGGCGATGTACGCGTCGCAGAAGATAAAGTGGTAATGTTTTAAAACTAAAAGGTAAAAACTAAAAAGTTGGCTTCCCGGATGGATGAGTTACGGGCACGGTTGCGGAGTTTCCGCTATGCTTTTGCGGGAGTGAGGCTGCTCTTCGGCGAGGAGCACAACGCACGGATTCACGCTACCATCACCGTATTGGTGGTGGTAGCGGGGATTGTGCTGAGGGTGTCGCCTGTGGAGTGGGGTGTGCTGGTGATATGCATAGGCATGGTGCTGTCGGCGGAGGCGTTCAACTCTGCGATAGAGCGTGTGGCCAATTATCTCACCACCGAGCGCGACGACCGCATCCGCGACATCAAAGACCTTGCGGCAGGGGCGGTGCTACTGTGTGCCATAGCGGCAGCAGTGGTGGGGTGCGTAATCTTTTTGCAGCATTTATAATAATGCGTTAATTCGTTAATTTGAATTCGTTAATTCGTTAATGTGTTAATCTTTAATGCGTCAAGGACTAACAAATTAACACGTTCACACATTCATATGTCTTTCAAGAAAGTTGTCCAATATCTTTCGGCCGTATGCGTCATGGTTGCTACGGCGTTGTGCTGGTGGGAGGAGTTTTTGTTTGTCGTCCTGATGATTTTGGCGGGGTGGCTGTTGCTGCCTATGGTGGTGGTTGTGGTGGTGTCGTGGTGCATGAATTTAAAGAAACGAAAGGCTTTGTTTGTGTTGGATAGTGTTGCCTTGGTCTTTTTGATAGCCTACCTCACCCTAGGCAATGCCCAGCAGCGGTGCGATGCTGACATCATGGAGCGGCACCTTGCCAAGAAACAGGATGCTATGCTTGCCGTCATCGACTATACCCACCAAGCCCTAGCAAAGGACAGCAAGGTGACCATTGAGTTCAGTCATGGGAGGTTGGAAAGGTTTTATATCAATAATGGAACCTATTCGGCTATAGATGAGGCGGATTTGAAGCAGAAGATGCGGTTTGTGGGATTGACGCAAGAGGAGATGCGCAATATCCGTCGGCTGCTGCGGCAGGCAGGCTGCATCGGCATAACGACACACGCGGATTATACAGAATTGTGGTATCGCCGTGTGGGCTTCGGCCTGTATTTATATCGTTTCTATAATCGCCCCATCCCCGCCGACGAGTGGGAGGAGATGATGGAGGATTGTTCCCTCATCCCCTACAACGACACGGTGGTGTTCAAATACAGCAGCGGAGCCCTCGGCGGCGACTGCTTCCCCGGCCGGCGTATCGCCGGAGACGATTAATGTTTCGCTCCTATACTCTAGTGCCTATTGTGCACTAAAAAAAGTGCATGGATTGGCATAAACTGCACTTTTTTTAGTGCATATTGAAAAATATTCGTATTTTTGCAGTCGGAAAAATGATAGAAAATATACTATGATTGATGTTATCTTGACCGAATACATGCGTGAGCAACTTGGGGTGACAAGCCTTGATTTTGTGCGTTATATGTATTCTGAAATTGATTGGTCGCTCCGAATGGTGGGCATTGTCGGACCGCGTGGTGTCGGCAAATCAACCCTTGTACTGCAACACATAAAATTCGAAAAACAGCATCAGAAAGCACTCTATGTGTCGGCAGACCATAGCTATTTTGCACTGCATTCTTTGGTGGAGGTGGCATCATCGTGGGTCAAAGAGGGTGGAACGCATCTCTATATTGATGAAATACATAAATATCATAACTGGTCTACTGAATTGAAGGAGATGTATGACGCGCATAGGACACTGCATATTGTGTTCACAGGGTCATCGGTGCTTGATTTGTTGCGTGGTCAGGCCGACCTTAGCCGTCGTGCCGTGATGTACACTATGCAGGGGCTCTCGTTTCGTGAATACTTAGAATTGTTCCATGGAATCAAAATGCCTAAATACCAGTTGGGTGAGGTATTGGAGAATAAGGTTGACGACACCATTCTACCCCATCCACTGCCGCTGTTCCGTCAGTATCTGCAGGAGGGATATTATCCCTTTAGCATGGAAAGGGCATTCAAATCGCGTCTCGACCAGATTGTCACCCAGACATTGGAGTCCGACATCCCGCAATATGCATCTCTGTCGGTCTCCACGGGTCGCAAACTGCGACGGCTGATGTCCATTGTGGCGCAGAGTGCCCCATTTAAGCCCGATTATTCCAGTATCGCCAATGCCATCGGTATCAGCCGCAATGTGTTGCCCGACTATTTTCTATATTTGGAGCGTGCTGGCATGATAGGACAGCTGCGGGATGAAACTGGAGGTTTGCGGAGTCTTGGTAAAGTTGAAAAAATATACGTGGACAACACCAATCTGATGTACATCTTGGGTTCAGACAGTGCCAATATGGGCAATATACGGGAGACGTTCTTCTATAATCAGACGAGGGTGGTGAGTGAGGTCATCTCATCCAAAGTGTCGGACTTCGTTATAGGGGAACGAACCTTTGAGGTAGGAGGTAAAAAGAAAGGGGCCAAACAAATAGAGGATGTGCCGAATGGCTATATTGTGAAGGATGACATTGAATATGGCCACGGAATCTCCATTCCGCTTTGGACATTTGGGTTGTTGTATTAGTTGGCGTGTCGCCGGAGACGATTAATGGGTAGCTCGCCATCTAATATACTCATCGCGGTATTCCTCATAGGATTCGATCCAGCATTTGTCCCATATCCGCTCGATGGTTTGGCGGAACTTCTCGGGGTGCCGCTGCTCTATCTCTATCGCCACTTCCCAAGGGTATTCCCAGCTGTCTGCCCAGACGGACCACATCAGGAAGTGCTCCATCATGTCGAGGCTGTCGGCGATGGCATATTGTGCTGCCAACCTCTCAAAATAAGGATTGTAACCGTTGTCAGGATATAATCCGAGTATTAGGAAAGCGCGAAACTCCATCTCGCTGCGCGGCATCAAGGCCTGCACTTCTCGAGCCGAAAGGGTCTTCCCCGCATTGAGGCTGTCTTCCGCCTCCAACAACCGCACAAAGTAGCCACAGTTGTTTTCAATCACAGCCCATTCTTCGGGGAAGATGTGATCGGGTCGCTCCAGATGGCATTGCTCGGCATAAGCCTGTTCGGTGGGGGAGTCCTCGTAATCCTTTTCGGGGAGTGTGACAACCAACACTATCGCCACAATCAGCGATGCGATATTGATGATAAAAATCCATTTATGGAGTTTGCTCCCTGTCTCGTGAAACATCCGCCAATAGCGCACCCAGTCCCATGGAGAGTGCCATATCTTATTATAATACTTGCGGGCAGTATATGAAATATAGTTTCCCGTCAAGAAGAAGATGATGAAAAAGACGATGGGCAGAATATAATCCATGTGAGAATGTGTTAATGCGGGAATGTGTTAATGTGTTAGTCCTTGGCGCTTTTGGAAAGTAAAAGGTAAAAACTAAAAACTAAAAAGTAGGCTGCCGCGTCAAAGATTAACGAATTCATTCTTCTCAATTCAATAGCATTGGTACTCGAAGTAGACTTGTGAGAAGTTGCGTTGGCGGAGGTCGTCGGCATTGATGAAAAGGCGAGCCGAGCCGCAGTCGCCCCAGATGGTACACCAGTTGCCGTCTTGGGACTCCTCGATGGTGGGGATTTGCAGCAGCAGGGTGTCGCAATGGCAGCCTTCGGGGCGTTCGTCGTATTGTTCAAAGGCAGGGAAGCCTAGCATCTGGAAGTTCTTCTCCGTTGGGCCGTAGTACATGGGGTTATCTCCCATCACCAAGGCATCATCCACTTCGTCGCGATGCTCCTCGGGCAGAATCTGCTTGAGGTAGTCGTCGTCGAAATAGAGGGTCTCCACTTCGTCGCCATAGAGTTGCTTGACCGCATCGGCAAACAACTGGTCGAACCCGTTGCATGTCCTATTAATGCACGACTCGCCCGGCAATGCCCACAGCGGGTATTCCCCTTTCACAGGGCTGTTCTCCAAATCCTCGCAGCGAGGATACTGCT
>CAZTVH010000122.1:0-7052 GCA_964616965.1 uncultured Bacteroidaceae bacterium
TGTCCTGCGGCCATTGGTCGGCGGGCATCCCGTTTGCTTCCAGATAGTTCTTTCCTGGCTGCAAGTGTGCGTAGCTGTAGAGCGCGTGTTCGGCACTCTTTTCCGCGTCGGCCACTGCCCAGAAGGCACCGCCGAGCCTGTTCTCAATCCGGTGCGCCACGCGGTTGCTAAGGGGCGAATTGTAGGGAATGAAGGCATGGCTATAGGGCGTGCCAGGGATGGGGACGAAAAGGGTGTCGATGCGGCGGCGGTCGTAGTACATGCCTCTCACGTCGGAGGTGCGGGTGAAGATGTGGGTGGAATGATAGTACGACCAACCGTTGCGGTTCTCGTCCACCCAAAACACGGGGCTACCGTTGACATCGCCGTTGTGCCACCATTCCACTGGCACTACCACCAGCGTGGCGGGGTCGCCACGGCTCATGTTCATGGGGTCACGGTCGTTGACATCCTGTCCACAAGAGGAGACTGAGACGAGCATGGGGTGGTTGGAGGTGACGTAGAACGGCCCCTCGGCACTGTCCATGATGAAGCGGTAGGACTGGCGTGCGTCGAATGTCACGGTGTGGGTTTGCATCGGGTTGCTGGCAGGGTCGGTGATGGTGAAGGTGGTGCCGTCCGTCAGGGCGGTGAAGTGGATGTAGTCCACTACCGACTTAGTCAGATTGGGTATCACGAATTCCTTTCCCGCAAAGCGGGTGGGCAAGGCCTGCTCAAACAAGTAGTCGCCGCTGCCACCGAAGCCCACGGTGGCCAGCTGGTTGCCTTGGAATACTGCAATCCGCTTGTTGTCGCGGGCCTTGATGCGTGTGCCACTGAGGTCAATAAAGGTACAAAAAGAGTCGATGGTGGGGTCTATTGGGAAACGGTAGGCATAAGTTCTTTTAAGGCTCGTGTCGCAATCATATGTATATACGTTGTCAATGCCATTAAGGTATGCACATGGATATTTGTTCTCCCATAAGCCGACCGTGTTATGGAACATCATTCCTTGGTCCAGCACCAACGTAATGGTCGTGTCCTTCGGCCTGCCCATCCAGTCTAGGTCGTTGAGTTCGATGTCCACCACCGTACTGTCCTCCGTTGCCACCACCTGAAACCAGCCCAGATTAATTCCAAATTGGTTTTGTGGGACATCGGGGCCGTTATTGGGGAACATCTGCACCACATACTCGTCGCGCAGCAGTTCGGTGGGCAGGAGGTTGACCACGTCTATCGACCCGTTAGCAAAAGTGAACAGGTAGACGCAGATGGTGTCGGTGCTGGTGATGTGGAAGGCTCTCGGCTGCGGTCCCCAAGCGGGCTGGTTTTCGGGGGGTAGGTTTTGCGACAGCGTGTCGATGCAATAGACGATATTCTCTGGCAGCTCGATGAGGTTGAGCGTGTCGAGCCTCGAATTTATCTCATGGCAGCTGATGATTCTTTTGGTGTGCGTAAAGTCTAACAACGGATTGTTTATCGTCACCGTGCAGTTGTGCTCCGACATGATGTAGAGGCAGGCGTGTTGGCCCGACATAGCGCCTCTCGAACGCGGCATGCTGAACCAGAAGTCGGTGCCGTGTGTGGCATACTGCACCCCCCGGTGCTCGTATAGCCGTTGCTGGCCCGCCACGGATTGTGCCAACAACACTAACAGTATGGTTATGAATGGGTATTTTCGCATAGTGCATGTGTTTTATCGGATGATGCTGAAGGTGCCCGCCTTGGTCTTCCAGTTGCGGTTGCTGCCGTCGATGTAGCGCACACGGTAGACATAGGCCCCCTGCGGGAGCGGCTTGCCGTCGTAGGTGCAGTCCCACTCCTCGGTGAGGCCGTCGAAGTGGGCCAACTGGCGGCCCATGCGGTCGAAGACGTACACGTCGGCCACCTCGATGTCCTTGCTGCAGAAGAGGCGGAAGGTGCGGTTCGCCTCGATGCTGCCGTTGGGCGTGACAACGTTGGGGGCAAGGACGAAAATGGTGTCCAGCGACGGCGGTGGGACGGTGTCGGGCTGTGAGCCACCTCCGCGAGGGATGACCGTGAGGTCGTAATAGATGATGCTGTCGCACTCGTCGCCAATGTCGATATGGACGGGATAGTGCTGTGTGGACTGGTAGAACGTGTCGCCATTGAACACCCACGGCAGCATACTGTACAAGATGGTGTCGCTATAGGCGGCGCAATGCGGGCAGGAGACAAAGGCTATCTCCCACAGCGTGTCGCACCCTGCAGGGTAGCCCGATGTGGTGATATAATGCGTGTCGGTGGCTTCCAGCAGATGGCCTCGGAACGTGAGCGACCCCTCGCAGGCCGTGAGCGACAGGGCCGTGTCGATATGCTCGCGAACCCGAACGCGCGCGCACATCGTGTCCGACGGCCATGTGTAGACGCTCTTGCACGCCACATAGCCCCAAATCGAGTCCCGTGCCTCGTCCATATATTGGATGATGCGTTTAATCTCGTAGCTGCCCGGGTCGGTGTAGGTGTGCGTCACCCACTGCCCCTCCTCGTAGCGGTAACGCTCCACGGTCCCGTCGCCATAGTCCCAGATGATGCTGTCGGCTGGCCGTTCCACCCACCCGTGCAGCTGCACTGGCTCGTGCATACACCAGATGGTGTCCTCCGGCAACGAATCCACGGAAAACCCGTTCACCTCCAAATAGTTCTTCCCTCTCTGGAAATGCGAATAGCTGTATACCGAATGCTCCCCGGCGGCCTCTGCGTCGGCCACCACCCAGAACGGCCCTCCCCCACGGTTCTCCACAATATGCTGTACCCGTGTCATTGTGACCAGATGCGAGAAGTAGTGCACATAGGCATAGCTATACGGGGTGCCCGGTATCGGCGTGAACATCGTGTCTATCGGGTAGCGGTTGAAATACATTCCATGTATGTCGTCGGTGCGGGTGAAGATATGCACAGAATGGTAGTACGCATACGCGTTGCGATTTTCATCCACCCAAAAAGTCTGCCCCCCATTCGCAGGCCCGTTGTGCCACCACTCCACCGGCACCACCACCAGCGTGGCAGAGCCACCCCGCAGATACCGAGGGTAATTGAAACTCGGCATCACTGAAGTGAGAATGGGGTGGTCGGAGGTGATGTAGAGAGCCTTCTCTACCGTGTTGATAAGAAACCAGTCCGACTCGCGCGCGTCCACCGTCAGCGTACGCGTGGGGAAGGTAGGGTCGTAAGGGTTCATTATCGTTATCGTGGTGCCGTCCACCAACCCGGTAAATTGAATATAGTCATGCACCGATGCCATCAGATTGGGTACCAAAAACTCTGTCCCCGCATACCTGATAGGCATTGCCTGCTCAAAGAGGAGGTCTGCTCCACCCCCGCCCACTGCACCCATCTGGTTGCCTTGGAACACCGCTATACGCTTATTATCGCGCGCCTTGATATAGGTGCCACTCAGGTCTAAGGACAGCGAGTCGTAGACAAAACCTAATCTCACCGTGTCGCCGTCGAAATGATGGTTGCTAATCGACAGGGGCGGGTTGCACGGCGGCATACAGCAATCGGGACGGTGGTCACACAGGTTGCCCACCATCACATTGTACATCATGCCCCTACTGAGCGTCACCGTCACCACACTGTCTTTCGACCTCCCCAGCCAGTCGTAGTCACCGAGCGTTATATCCACCACCGTGTTGTCCTCTGTCGCCACCACCTGAAACATGCCCATATTGTTCTGATAAGCCTGCACCACATACTCGTCGCGCAGCATCTCTGTCGGCAGCAGGTTGGTCACGTCGATATTGCCCGACGAATAGGCATACAGATAGACACAGATAGTGTCGGTGCTGACAATGTGGAACCCCCTCGCCTGCGGATTGGCCGCCACCTGCTGGCTGGCAGGCACCCCTGTTTCCAGCGTGTCGGCAAAACAAATCTGCTGCCACGGTATTTCTACAATGTTGAGCGTGTCGAGCCTAGAGTTTATTTCGTGGCAGCTCTTGATATTCTTCGTCAGGCTAAAGCCCAGCAAGTCGTTCTGTATCGTCACCCTGCAGTCGTGCTCCGCCATGAAATACAGGCAGGCATGGTTCGGGCTCACCCCACAGAGGGTGCGCGGCAGGCAGAACCAAAAATCCATCCCATGCGTTGCATACTGCACACCACGATGCTCATACAACGGCGGCTGGCACACAGCCCCGCACGCCAACAGCAGAAACCCTATTATGAACCACCTACGCATTATCCAGTATCAATAGATGAAGGTGGCGGTGCTACCACCTCAAATGTCGTCTTCCGTCTCAGGCACCATCTCGTCCCAGTTAATCTGGGTAGGCAAGATATTGTCGCGGATTATCGTGCCCGGAAAGTCGGCCCGTATGTGCTGCACAAACACATAGGCCTCCAGCCGTGTGCGGAAATCGCCCACCTTCACTTTGAAGTTAGGCTCGTCAAACACCACATAGGCCTCCACGCCGGGATAGGCCTCGCGGACACGCTCCTTCATCTCAAAGGCACGGTTCTTCGATGCCGTGCCCGACAGCGACGCTATCTGTATGCGGTAGCCCGGAATGGTACGCACCCGCTCGTTCAGCTCTATATGCTTCTGCACCAGCTGTGTCACGGCCACATCGCCCTTAATCTCTATCCTCCCTCGGCTGCGATTGGTCGAATAGCTCTGCGCCAGCAGCAGTTGCGGCAGCAACGCGAAAACCACTATCAACAACTTACGCATGACATGCCCTCCTCGTTGTTACTCCAGCCCCAGCCGCTACTTCGCCAACCCGTTCACCTCTTCGGGACGAATAGAAAGAATAGGCCGGTGCGACAGCGTGAGCATCTGCTGCGCGTATGTGCCCAACAGGAAACTCGCCAACGACGACTCTTGCTCGGTCATAATTGCAATCAAGTCGGCATCTATCTCGTCGGCATATTCGAGCGTGGTGATGGTCAGATTTTTAGGCACATCCACACATTTGCACACATGGTTCACTTCCGCCTTGGTCAGATAGTTGTCCACCATGCGCACATAGCCGTCCACGATATGCTTAATCGACTTATTATCCGACGTGTACAGGCCCAGAATATGCAGCTCCGAGCCAAACATCTTGGCGAACCGTGCCGCGTGCGGCACCTTCTGGCGCGTGTCGGCAGTGCTGTCGAGCGGCACCACGATGCGGTCCAGCGACTTGTTGAAGTCAAAATCCTCGCGGATGGTCAGCACAGGCACCTCCGACTCCGCGATAGTCCTATACGTGTTGCGCCCAATCCAGTTTTTCTCAAAACCCGACATGCCGTGGGTCCCCACGACAATCAGGACCGCCTCGTCAGCCTTGGCCTGCTCGCACAACTCCTGCGACACCTTGCCCTCCCGTATCACATAGTCCATTTTGATGCCCTTCAGCAGGTGCGCCACGCCGGCGTTGCGGCGCTCTATTTCCTCACGAATGGGACCTTCGTCTTGGTCTTTTTCCTTTACATACACCAACATCAGGTCTGTTTTCATGCGGTTCGCAATATCTATTGCCAAATCAACGGCCGTGGCCGAACCAGTCGAAAAATCGAATCCGACAAGTACTTTACTCATATCTTCTAACTTTAATTATTTGCATTATTTTCGCGGTACAAAATTACGCATTTTTTTTGAATTTACAACTTTTTGGCTGCTTTTTTTTCTCAATCAACTCGTATAAAACATTACAAACACATAGCAATAAACCACTTAACTCCTCCACGACCCACCCTCGCCACACCCCCAAATCCGCCACCCAAAGCAGCACCCCACATGCCGCCATCGCCCAAGTACGCCCCACTTACCTTTGTTTTGCCGCCCGCTCCCACCTACCGTTTTTCACGGCTCGCTCCCGTTCCCTGCCGCTTTCCGCCTCTCTGGAGGTCGCTCTCCGCACCCTGGAGCGGACATCAAGCGGAATGGGATCGGCGATGGAGTGGAGAATGGCAAGAGACGGGCTGGGTGGCGAGGAGCCGGGCGGGAAGAGGCTGGCGAGTATTCAACAGGGGTGTTGATATCTTTTTTCGAAAAAAAAAAGAGTTAAAAGTTGCCATATCAAAAAAATAACGTAAATTTGCATTTTATAAAATTAGAGTAAAATAAACAAGTAAAACACACATAAAGCAATGACCAACATGATTTTGACTGCAGTACTGGTGCTGGGCATAATAGGTGCCATCTTCGCCATAGTGCTGTATTTTGTTGCCCAAAAGTTCAAAGTTATCGAAGATCCCCTGATTGATGAGATAGCCGAAGTGCTGCCCGGGGCCAACTGTGGCGGCTGCGGCAAGGCGGGCTGCCGCGCCATGGCAGAGGCCTTCGTGAAGCAGGGCAATATGGAAGGGCTGAAA
This sequence comes from uncultured Bacteroidaceae bacterium, assembly GCA_964616965.1. Lineage (GTDB taxonomy): Bacteria > Bacteroidota > Bacteroidia > Bacteroidales > P3 > Colimorpha. Next base: position 6,304 of record CAZTVH010000122.1, read on the forward strand.
TGCCCCGCCGGCGGCGAGGCTGTGGCACAGAAAGTGGCAGAGCTGCTGGGCTGCACTCCAGAGGTGACAGAGCCCCAGGTGGCAGTGGTGCGCTGCAACGGCAGCTGCGCCAACGCCACGGCCAAAAACAAGTACGACGGGCTGAAGGACTGCGCCTTTGCCAACAGCGTGTATGCCGGCGAGAGCGGCTGTGTGTTCGGCTGCCTAGGGCTGGGCAACTGCGTCAACGCCTGCCAGTTCGGCGCGCTGAGTCTCGACCCTGCCACCGGGCTGCCCGTTGTGGACGAGGAGAAGTGCACCGCCTGCGGAGCCTGTGCCAAGGCTTGTCCGCGCGGCATCATCGAGCTGCGCAACAAGGGGTTGAAGAACCGCCGTGTGTATGTGGCCTGCCACAACAAGGAGAAGGGCGCCACGGCCCGCAAGTCGTGCTCGGCCGCCTGCATCGGCTGCGGCAAGTGCGAGAAGATATGCCCCTTCGGGGCCGTGAAGGTGGAGAACAACCTGGCATATATCGACTTCACCCAGTGCAAGATGTGCCGCAAGTGCGTCGCCGAGTGTCCCACGGGTGCCATCCATGCGGTCAATTTCCCCCCGCTGCCCCCCAAGAAGGAGCCTGCCCCCGCCACCACAGCAGCCCCCACACCCGCAGCAGCCCCCGCACAACAGAACTAGTTAGGTAAACCAAACATTATCGAAGATGAAGACTTTCAAAATGGGTGGTGTCCACCCCGAAGAAAACAAGATATCGA
>CAZTVH010000123.1:0-7049 GCA_964616965.1 uncultured Bacteroidaceae bacterium
TGGCTTATTCTCTTTGGCGTCATAAAGGTACCTCTGTCCGTGCCGTTCGTTCGGCATCCAATAAATAAGATGGATAGGATGTTTAGGAGAATTTAATAAGAGGTGGAGCCGCCTACGATAGAAAAAGGGATGCGCTGTCGAGGCACATCCCTTTTTAAACTGAAAATTCCTGAAGGGGAAACAAGGGTACAGGTGTTATGGCTCAGTGTGTCTAATGTGGTAAATCTATTTTCTTACGAACTGCTGTGTCTTTTTGTTGACAAAACGGTGATGGCTGCGTTGTGTAGGATTCTTGCCGTTGTTCCATTGTGTAAAAATATGCCGATAGCACTACAATAACCTAGGTAAAATACCCACTTATTGTAGTGCTATCGGCATACTTTATATGCGTTGTGCATGCCAGCCAGTGTTACTGACGGGCAGGTTTGCTTGGAGTCAGCTTATTGTGAACGTTTGCTGCGGACGAGGAGCACCAATTGGACAGTCTCGAAGGCAAGATAGACAATGTAGCAGATGCAGAAGGCAAGGATAAAAGTGCGAGCCGTGGGTATGTGCGTGAATGCCCAAATGCAAAGTAGCACAAGGTGGAGGAACAGGCTGCCGACGGTGAGGCCGAGAAAGTTCTTGACAAAGGTGCGAGGGTCTTTGTAGAGGCTTTTCACCACGACGTAGTGCTGCAGCCCTGTGACCACGGCGAAGTATAGCGGCAGGAAGGGTAGTATGGCCTGGAAGATGCCGTCGGCAAACCATAGGGTGCAGAAGGTGGCTAGCACTAGGAGGATGGTGATAATGACAAGGGTGACGTAGTATCGTTTCATCTTGGCTATGTTTTATAGCTTGAAGTGGATGGTCTCCTTGGTGGTGAATTTCTCGCAGTAGTGGCAGCGGAGTTTGAGGTTGTCCTTATCTACCACGTCGAATTTGGTAGGCACTGCCTCGGCATTGGTGATGCACTTGGGGTTGGCGCAGATGACAAAGTTTTCGATGTGGTCGGGTATTTCGGTGGCAAACTTTTCCTTCACCTGATAGTCCTGAATGGTGATGATGGTGACAAATGGAGCGACGAGTGCAACTTTGCTGACTTCTTCCTTGGTGAAGTGTTTGTTCTTGATTTTGATAATGCCTTTGCGACCGAGTTTACCGCTTTTGAGGTAGTTGCCGATAAGCACCTCGTCTTTGTAGTTCTCAAGTCCAAGGATGTGAATAACTTGGTAGACTAATTCTGTGGGGATATGGTCGATAACAGTGCCGTTTTCGATGGCGGGCACTATGAGTTCTTTCTTGGTTTCCATAATTGTGTTGATAAGATGTATTGTTATGTGGTTTCTTTGAGATGCTTCCGGGGTGCGGAATGGTGCAAATTCCCATGATTAGCACCGTTCCACACCTGCGGAAACGTTATTTTGCACCGAGGATGGCGGCCATGAGTGCCTGACGGACGTAGACACCGTTTTGAGCCTGCCGGAAGTAGTAGGCATAAGGGGTCTTGTCGACATCGGTGGTAATTTCGTTGACACGGGGCAGGGGATGCAGCACGCGCATGTTGGGTTTGCAGCCTTCAAGCATGTCGGCAGACAGAATGCAACTATCTTTGACACGCTCGTATTCCAGCGGGTCGGGGAAACGCTCACGTTGTACGCGGGTCATGTAGATGATGTCGGCAATGGGAATGATGCTTCGGATGTCGGTGTATTGGTAGTAGTTGAGACCTGCGTCCTTGATGCTCATTTTGACGGACGAGGGGAGTTTGAGTTCGGTGGGTGAGACGAGGTGGAATGTGGCGTTGAAGTTGCACATGGCCTGAACGAGTGAGTGCACGGTGCGGCCGTATTTGAGGTCGCCGACTAGGGCGATGTTGAGGTTGTCGAGGGTGCCTTGGGTCTTGCGGATGGAGTAGAGGTCGAGCATGCATTGTGTGGGATGCTGGTTGGCACCGTCACCGGCATTGATGACGGGTACGGTGGCCACTTCGGAAGCGTAGCGTGAGGAGCCTTCCTTGGGGTTGCGCATGACGATGAGGTCGGCATAGCTGGAAACCATGACGATAGTGTCGTGCAACGACTCGCCTTTCTGCACGCTGGTGCCGCCCGGGTCGCTAAAGCCGATGATGCGGGCACCCAGCTGGTTGGCTGCACTTTCGAAGCTGAGGCGTGTGCGGGTGGAGGGTTCGAAGAAGAGTGTTGCGACCACTTTGTCGCTGAGTATACGCTGCTTGGGGTTTTGTTCAAAGCCCTCGGCTATGTCCAGCACCTCGATGTATTCTTCTTTGGAGAAGTCGGTGATGGAGATGAGGTTGCGTCCTTTTAATGTGCTCATATACTTGATTTTTTATTTGTTGATTCTTTTTATACCGTCGATGGCGGGTTGGAAAGTGTGGTCGAGGTCGAGAGCGGCGTGGAAGTCGTCGAGGGCGTGTGCCTTGTCGCCCGTGAGTTCGTAGGCACAGCCACGGTTGACCCATGCTTCGGCAAAGCTGCTGTCGCATTGTATGGCACGGGTGAAATACTCAATGGCCTCATTGTAGTCGCCATAGGTGAAGAGTTCGATATAGCCACGGTTATGCCAGGCATCTTTATGGTTGGCGTTGATGTCGAGGATTTGCTTGTATATTTCTTCCGCCTTGTCCATCTGATTGAGTTCTTGATAATACATGGCAAGGACGTAGAGGGCGTTGGTGTTTTGGGGTTCGATGCGGAGGGCTGTGCTGATATATTCGACAGCCAATGGGTCGTGGTGGGTGGCGTAGAGCACGCCTAGTTCTTCAAAGGCGGGTTCGTAGTTGGGGTAGAGGTCACACACCTTGCGCAGCAGGTTGATAGCATTGGTGGTGTCGCCAGTCTCTTTGTATATGAAAGCCTTCATAAATAGTGCCGTGCGGTTTTGAGGGTCTTTGGCGGTAACGCGGCTGAGACACTCCATCGCGCGGTCGTAGTTGTGGCTGTAGTAGGCTATTTCGCCAAGTTTGAGTGTAGCTTCCTGACTGTCGGGGTCGAGTTCGAGTGCGCGCTGGAGGCTGGCGTAGCTTTGTTCAATACTGCCATTGGCAAGGTAGGCATCGCCGAGCAGCATGTGGTATTGTGGCTTTTTGTCATTGATGGCGACGGCTCGCGAGAGGTCGGCAATGGCATCGTTTATGCGTCCCATTTCCATGTATATCTTAGCACGGTCGAAATATAGTTTGTCGTTCTTGGGATGCCTGTTGATTTGAATGTCAAGGACTTTTAGAGCCTCCTCGTTGGGCATGTCGGGAGTGTCGCTACGATTGCCGCATCCTGTATAGGAAAACACGAGCGGTAGTAGAAGGATGAGTAGGGTTGCTATTTTTTTCATCAAGTGGGTAAACGTTATTTTTCCATATTTATTATGTGGTCCTTTAATATTTTTTACAAAAAGTGTGTCACACGTTTTCGACTTTTTCTAGTAGGCTGTGGATGCAATTCAGTGTGCTGGCATAGTCTTGGGCATGGAGTACCGCAGATGCCTGTTGCTCGGTAATGGGGAGGCTTCTGCGGAGTAGGCACCAGTATTCTTTGGTTTTCCGCATTTTGCTCACGTCGCGTACATTCCCCATATCTATTGCGTCCAAGAGGGTGAGTATGAACTGTATGGTTTGGTGCAAGGCATTGTTTGTGGTATCATCGAAGGTGCCTTTGATGCGCAAAGGCAGCAGAGGGTCAAAGAGGATGCCGCGACCAATCATAAAGTCGCTAATCTGTGGAAATCGTTGTTGTAGGCGGTGGTAGTCGGAGAGGGTGCAGATGTCGCCATTGTAGATGACGGGATGGTGTATCAGTGGCAGAACCTTTTCGAAGGTGTCGAGGTCAACTTGTCCACCGTATTGTTGGCGACCTGTGCGGGGATGGATGGTGATGTTTGCCAGCGGAAAGTCGTTGAGGATAGGTACGATGGCGAATATCTCTTGGGGACTGTTGAGCCCGAGACGCATCTTGATACTGAGGCGTGGGCGCAGATGGGGGAGCACTTGGTTCAGAATGCTTCGTATTTCATCGGGGTAGGGGAGAATACCGCTACCACGATGTTTGGCGGTGACGCGGTGCATGGGGCAGCCGATATTCCAGTTCACCTCGGAGTAGCCCACTTCGTAGAGGCGGTTGGCAAGGTCGGTGAATTCAAGAGGCTCTTTGCCTAATATTTGAGGAATGACAGGTATCGAGTCGCGGTTGTCAATGGGCTGCACGTCGTCAATCTTTTTCCATGCATCGGACAGGTTGCCGTGGGTGAGGGATAGGAATGGTGAGATGGCGTAGTCTAATGCTCCGGGGAAACATTGGTGGTATGCTTTGCGGAACATCAACTCTGTGAGTCCTTGCATGGGGGCCAAGATGAACATAGTATAACGGTTAGCAGTTTGCCTGTTTGGCACGCAGTTCGTGCAATTGGGCCTTAAGTGTGGCGGTGAGTTTGTTGCCCAGTGTGTAGGTGGGCATGTAGAGCTTGCTTTCTTGTTGCACCTTTGGAGTGATGATGATATGGTTATAGTCGATGAGCAGAACGAAGTTGAGTAACACACTCAGTACGCAAAGACATTTCGCCATACCGGCCAAAGCACCTAGGATTCTATTAAGGGCGTCTGCTTTCACCATTTTAATGAAACCTTCCACGGCCTTTCCGAGAAAATAAGACCCAATCACCACTCCGAGGAAGGTGATGAAAAAGGCAATCAGTAGCGCACTGTCACCTTTCAGGTCAAGCAAGTCAGCGACCCATGATGAAAAGTGGATGGCTGCCCAGCAACCGACAATGATTCCCACTAAGGCTGCCATTTCGAATATCAATCCTCTTCGCCAACCTTTATAGATGAAGTAGCAAAGCGGAATGGCCAAAATAATGTCTAGAATATTCATTGAGTTTGAGTAATTGTGAATTGTGGGGTGTGAATGGAGTATTTTTCTAGTTGTAAAAAACGAGAACGTCCCCCAAAAGGAGACGCCCCGTCAAATACATCTTTGAAATAAGTAAGCACGCTTAATATAACGCAAATGTCGTTATTTTGTTTCATTGTTAGGCAACTTTTTTTTGATTCTTACTATTATGTGGTATATTGTCAATAAGTTGCGTAATAAAGTAGACTAGCGTGCCTAATAGTAGGCCAAGCAAGGCACCGCAGACAACATCGCCAGGATAATGCTTGCCCAAGTAGGGGCGAGAATAGCCAACCACTACCGCCCAAAGGAATATGAGTATGGGGAATGCATAGCGAGAATGCTTCTCGGCTATACTCTTGCGGTATCGTAAGGTCAGGAACATGGCAAGAGCAAAGACGTTAGCCGCATGTGACGAGACGAACCCATATTCTCCGCCACAGGATGTACGGAACATACGCACACTCTCCAAAGCATGGCAGGGACGCGGACGACACACAAGGTATTTGATAAACACCGATGTGCGGTCGGCCAGCAGGAAACACAGTGCTATACCCAGCAGAACGACCCACCATCGTCGAGGCTCGTTCCGTAATGTGGTTAGCGCGATGGCGAGAACCAATACTATAGCCCATGACCAGCTTTGGCTGGCAACCCATAAAACCCAGTCGGCAGCCGTGCAGTGATGCTGGTTAATCCATAGGAAGAGGTCGGTGTCGGTTTGGACTAGGTTCATAAGTCGCTGCGATTAAGACGGGTCAGATAGGGAAATGGGAGGTGTGGCCACCTCGGTTGCAGGAGGGTTGGGGTGCACCTCTGTCTGCAGCTTTTGGAATATGAGGTCTTTGAGTTCTTGAATGTGGAACCCCGATACAGCAGAGATGAAAATGCTATCTATACCTTGCGGCAGATGAGAGCAGAGTTGTTGCATCATGGTGTCGTCCAGAATATCGCATTTTGTCACGGCTAGTATGCGCTGCTTGTCGAGCAGTTCGGGGTTGTACCTGCGCAGCTCTTCGAGCAACACCTCATACTCGTGGTTGATGTCGAGCTGTTCGCAGCTTACCATGAATAGAAGAATCGAGTTGCGCTCAATGTGGCGAAGGAAACGGGTTCCCAAGCCTTTGCCCTCGCTGGCACCTTCGATGATGCCGGGGATGTCGGCAATGCAGAACGACTGGTCGTCGCGGTATTTCACGATACCCAGATTGGGCACAAGGGTGGTGAACGGATAGTCGGCAATGGCGGGTTTGGCAGCAGAGACAACACTGAGCAGGGTGCTTTTGCCTGCATTGGGGAAGCCGACCAGTCCCACGTCGGCAAGGACTTTGAGCTCTATCACCACCCAACGCTCCACCGCCGGTTCGCCTGGTTGGGCGTAGCGTGGGGTGCGGTTAGTGGGTGATTTGAAATGGTCGTTGCCCAATCCGCCACGGCCCCCCTTGGCAATAATGAGTTCCTGCCCGTCTTCGGTCACCTCGCCAAGCATTTCGCCCGTGTCGGCATCGCGACAGATACAGCCCAGCGGCACTTCGAGAATTTGGTCGCGTCCGGTGCGTCCGGTGCATAGATTCTCGCCTCCATGCTCGCCGTCTTCGGCAAAGACATGCTTGGTGTATTTGAGGTGCAGGAGCGTCCATCGTTGGCTGTTGCCACGCAGGATGACATGTCCGCCGCGACCGCCGTCGCCACCGTCGGGTCCTGCCTTTGCATTATATTTCACTCGCAGGAGGTGAGCCGAACCGGCACCTCCTTTGCCTGAACGGACAAGGATTTTGACATAATCGACAAAGTTGGAAGTCATGGTGGTTGAGTTTATGACGAAAGTTCTAGATTATCTAGATTAACTAGATTCTCTTGAACGTTCTAGTTAATGGTATTACTTAAAGGGCTTCGATTGCGTTGGCAATGTCGTCAGAGATTCGTTTGATGTCTCCAAGACCATCGATTTTCAATTCTTTGCCCTGCTTCGCATAGTACAAGGCGACAGGCAGTGTCTTGTTCTCATATTCGACAAGGCGGTTCTTGATGGTCTCTTCGTTGTCGTCGCTGCGACCGCTCACCTTGGCCCGTTCCAACATGCGGCGGATTAGCTCTTCGCGAGGCACGTCGAGTCGCACCATGCAGGTCAGTGTGCGTCCATGTTTGGCAAGCAGTTGGTCCAGC
>CAZTVH010000124.1:0-7044 GCA_964616965.1 uncultured Bacteroidaceae bacterium
GTAAGGCTCTCCGAGCCTTTATCGTTACAACTTATTTTTTAACCATTACTAAATATAGTTTTTACTTTTTAGTTTAAAAAAAGTTCGTATCTTTGCATTTTCTTTAATGGATAAAAATTTTAGTAGTATGCGTAAAATATTCCTCTTTTTGACGATGGCCCTGCCCCTGTTGGCAGCCGCCCAAACCACTGCCCCTATGGGCATTTTGGTGTCTCAAGACCAAGGCACTGTCGATTGGCCTGCAGTGCGCGAACAGAACGATCTAGAGTATGTGTATATCATGGCAACCACCGGGGCGACCATAGCCGACCAACGCTGCCTGACCAATCTGGTGCAGGCCCAGAAGGTGGACATGCCGTTGGGCTGCGTGCATCGCTACGACCGTCATTTCTCGGTACAGGGTCAGATGGACAACTTCAAGTCGACCGTGAAGGGCTACCACATGGATTTGGCTCCCGCCGTGTATGTGGTTCCTGACAACCCCTACGACCTGAACATCAAGCGGCTCGACCTGCTCCTGCAGCTGATGGAGAAAGAATACGGCGTGAAGCCCCTGATTATGGCCAGTCAGGAAGCCTATCTTAAATATTTCAGCCTAGAACGCTATGGGGCCTACCATGTGATAATCATTTCGGGCGGGCTCAAATTTCCCGCCACGCGCTACACCCTTTGGCAGTATACCGACAAAGAGAAAGTCGCAGGAATCGTGGAATATGTGCCAGGCCTTAAGCTGCACCCCACCTATAGCCTCAGAGAATTGAAACTATGAGGCACCTTTTGATACTTGGCACCTACCTCATGCTCCTCACGTCGCTTGCGGCGCAGGTGAGCCTGAGTCTGGACATGGGGTACGGCAACAAGGGCTACCGCTACTCCGAGCAGGGGCTGGGAGCCTACGACGGTAGCCTGCCCGAAGGGCAGAGCTGCCATATCGTCGCCAAGGCAGGCTGTCTGGTATCCGACAACGTGGCTCTCGGCATCCAGCTGGGCATCGGCTACTCGTCCTACAACTATGCCCAAGGCTACTACAACCCCACCACTGCCGCATGGCAGCGGTCCGCCACGCTGAACAGCCGGATGCTCACCGCCACGGGAGGGGGCTACATGCGCATACGCTGCTTCACCGTCGGGCATTGGATCCTCCATGCCGAGATAGTGGGGGCATACCGCATGGGATGGGGGAGAGACATCAGTAATGAGGTCCGTGCCCTAAACGGCACCGAGATGAGGATCACACGACTCTCCACCGAACGGGCCCTCTGTGCGCAAGTGGTGCCCGTGGCCAGCTATGCCATCAGCCATCATGTGGGGGTAGACTTCTACCTCAACCTTGCGGCCCTGACCTTCACCAGCACCACCACCCAGCTGTGGCCATACGGCACCGGAACATCGTCGGCAGACGGGACTCCTCCCGAACGGGAGACCACCGCGCAGCACTTCGACGTGGGAATAAACACCCTCAATACCAGCCTGCTGACGATAGGCTTCTCTTACACCTTTTGACGGGCCGACACTCACTTTGCGAAAACGTGGCGTGCCAACAGCCTATTAGCGGATGGTCGCCTCCATCCCCCGATTACTCCATTTCGTTATTATCGACAATCCCCCCAATTGACAACAGTCCCGAAAGCCCTTAGCCATAAGCATTATACGAAAAAAAACGTATCATGCTTGCTTTTGATTAAAAAAAGACGTATCTTTGCACCATGAAAAGAATTGCTGTCAAAAGGTGTATAATGCGTGATTTACTTGTAGTTGCGCTGTTCGTCATGTTAGTGCCGTCGGGCTTCGCGCAGTCGTCGCATACTGTGATGTACGACGGTAATGATTTGTATGTAGATGGGACGTTGTATCCGAATGGAACGATAGTGGACGACGGCGACTCCACGGGCAACTATTCCAATGGTTTCTACGGCACGGTGATTATCACTGCCAACGTAGGCGACTCCATCCTGCTGTGGGGGACCTACGACACAGAGGATAACTTCGACCGCCTGATGGTGTATTCCACCGAGGGAGTGTCGTCGATGCTTCTGAGCACATATATGGGGCAGGGGACAGTGTCCGACACTTCGTGCACGGGGCGTATGACGATGGTTTTCAGTACGGATGGCAGCGCGGCGTATAGTGGCTTCGTGCTGCACTATGAGGTGCGTCCGAGCAATTGTAGCAACGTGGTCACTTCTTTTACCTATAACATGTTGGCTGCCGTATCAGTAAATTTGCGGTGGACTGCGGTGGACACGACAACTCGCTTCTTTCTGCACTATGGCAGCATCGACACGGTGGTGTCGGGCGTGAGCTATAGGGCCGAGGGACTGACACCCAACACCAGCTATGTGTTCGACATCACGCCGCTGGGGGACACTGGTATAGCTGAGTGTACCCGATCTATGACGTTGCGCACTAAACGCTTTCCCGCCGTGGTGAGAGGTTTGAGGCCGCTATGCGTATCCGACACGTTGACGCTCACCGCCGACAGTGCCGACGGATATTGGTGGAGCACAGGTGCCACGACTCGTTCGATAGACGTTTGGGACACGGGGTGGTACTCGCTGGTGGCGTTTACCAGCGGCGGGCTCACCGACACGTTGCACTTCCACATGGGCGGCATAGACCCGGACATTGAGACCCGTGTGCCCGAAACACTCTGCGCTGGCGACTCGGCATTGATTACCGTGGGCATGGCGGCGGGGTCGTCGGTACAGGTGTTGCGGGGAGCGTCGACACTCTCCGAGTCGTCGCGCATCTTCCTTCCCGATGGGGTGTATTGCGACCCCAACGGGTGTTCGTATCGCTCGGAACTGGAATTCTCAGGCTTTGAAAACGATGCGCATATCTCCGACATCAACGACATCCGCTATGTAATGCTTAATATCGAGCATTCGTATGTAGGCGACATCTATATCAACATCACCTGTCCCAATAGCCAGTCGGCAGACATTTTGCGCTACGGCGGTTCGGGCTCGTCGTCGTGCAACAGCAGCATTGCCCCCGGCAGTCGTGGGTGGCAGTCGGGCAACAACGTGTCTACCTCCACCTATCTGGGCATTGCCGCCGACCATGAGGGCAGCCCAACCTGCGACTCGACGGCCTACAACAACGAGCCTGGCACAGGCTGGCGCTATTGCTGGTCGAATTGCAACGACGCAGGCTTCGCCTATGCCCCTGGCGATGCCCTGATATACCGCTCTGCTAACTACAATTCTACTCACCATTGTATCGACTCGTCCAATGTGGAAGCCGGCACTAATTTCTACCATCCCGACAACTCGTTTGCCTCACTCATAGGTTGCCCGATGAACGGCATCTGGTATATCGAAGTCATTGACGGTTGGAGCGGCGACAACGGCTACATCTTCGGCTGGGAGTTGGCTCTTAATCCCAACCGTCTTTCGCGTACCGACTATGTGCCTACCGTGGCGTATGCCGACCTGTTGGGTGGCTATGCTTCGCGCCGCAGCGACACCGCCTTCATGGTCACTGCACCCCTCTACCTCGCCTCCGACACCACTATCACTTACACGGTGCTCATCACCGACTCGCTAGGCTGTGTGTTCGACACCACGATAACCATCACCTTCCTTGCCTCGTCGAGCAGCACGGTCTACGACACGGTGAGCGAGATCAATCTTCCCCACACCTTCGGCGGGCGGCAGTTCAATGCTGAGGCCTCCAATGTTACATTCCATTACCCCAACAGCAGCGGCTGCGACAGCCTGGTGGTCTACAACCTCCATGTGCTGCACAACAGCTACGCCACGTTCGACACCTCGCTCTGTGCCAGCAGGCTGCCCATTCAGTGGTATCATCGCACCTTCTATGCTGCTGGCACGCAGCACGACACCATTGCAAACCATCTGGGAGCCGACAGCATCCTGACGCTGACCCTGCATGCCATCCAGCCCACGCAAATTGACATCTACGACACCATCTGCAGCAACCAGTCGCTTACATTTGAGGGCACCACCTATACCAACCCCGGCAACTATCCCCACAACTTCCTCTCGAACCGGGGGTGCGACAGCACCCGAACCCTGCATCTCACAGTGCTCAACACCAGCCATCGCGACACCACTGCCACAGCCTGCGACAGTTTCTTCTGGCACGACAGTACCTACACGGTGTCGACCTCCAATGCGTTGTTCACTACTCTCAACTCCGTGGGCTGCGACAGCAACGTGGCGTTGCACCTCACGGTCAACAGCTCCTATTCGACCAACCGTTTCGACACCATCTGCGGTGGCGACTCGGTGGCGATGGGAGGGCAGTACTACTCGACCACGGGTAGCCACACCCACCTCTTCGCCTCGCAGCAGGGCTGCGACAGCCTGGTGGAGATGCTGCTGCAGGTGCTGCCCATCACCTACGGCGACTATTACGACACCTGTCTCGAAAACAGTCTGCCCCGCCATTTCGGCAGCCTCACTGCTTGGGGCGACACCACGGCCACGCTGATACTTGTCAACAGCCAGCAGTGCGACTCGCTGCTCACCTACCATCTGCATGTGCTGCACAACAGCTATGCCACCTTCGACACCTCGTTCTGTGCCAACTACTTCCCCTTGCAGTGGTTCCACACCATCTTCTATACCGGCGGCACCCAGTACGACACCATTGAGAACCATCTCGGTGCCGACAGCATACTGACCCTGACTATGCATGTGCTGCCCACCCACCACGACACCATTGCCGTCGTTGCTTGCGACAGCTACGCTTGGCATGACAGCACATACACTGCTTCCACTCTCAACGCTCAATTCTCAACTTCCAATTCTTTCGGCTGCGACAGCACCGAGACCCTCCACCTCACTCTCAACTATTCCACCGATACCAACATCATTGCCGAAGCGTGCGACAGCTACTCTTGGTTCGGCACCAACTATCTGGTACCCCCCGTCGTGCCTCCCGTCCACACGCTCACCAACGCCGTCGGTTGCGACAGCATCATGCGGCTGGCACAGCTCACCCTCCACTACTCGCATCAAATCTACGATACCGACACCGTATGCCTATACGGCCTCGCCGAAGGGTATCTCTGGCACGACACCCTTATCCTCGGTATCACCGCCAGCAGCTCATTCTCCCGACCCCTTACAGACCAATACGGCTGCGACAGCCTGCTATACCTGACGCTCTCCGTCTTCGACAGCACCTCTTCGCAGGTGTTCGACACCATCGTCCAAAATCAGGCTGCCACATGGCAGTATGGCGGCATTCCCCTCTCCACCGACACCACCCTACAGGTCACCCTCACCAACCATTGGGGTTGCGACAGTCTGGTCACATACCATCTCCATGTGTGGCAGAATGTCTACACCACGGTCGACACCACCGTCTGCGACGACCTTCTCCCCACCTTCACATGGAATGGCCTGGCCGCTGCCGACACCCTTGTAGCCACCCTCGTTGGCAATCATGGGGTAGACAGTGTCGTCACCCTCCACATGCACGTCAACCCAACCTATCATATAGACCTTTACGACACCATTTGCGACAACACCCCCGTCACTTTTGCCGGTCAGACTATCAACACCACGGGCGACTACGGCCACGCCTTCCAGACCCTGCAGGGCTGCGACAGCCTCGTCACACTCCACCTCACCGTCAACCCAACCTATAGCATCCATTTTTACGATACCATCTATTTGGGCGACACCGTCTTCTTCGAAGGCAACGGCTACATCCGCCCCGGAAACTATCCCGTCCTGCGTCATACCGCCCTGGGTTGCGACTCCCTGCTCACCCTCCATATCGCAGGACGCAACCTGCACCATGCCAGCCTTACCGATACCCTTTGTGAGGGCGACACATTGTTCTTCTGCGACAGGGCAATCACCGAAGAAGGGGTATACATAGACACAATCCGTTCTGGTGACTTCCTTGCTGGCGACACCGTTGTAGAACTCACCCTCCACATCGTTCGTCGCCCCGAAGCCTCCATCATAGCCGTGCCATACTGCGATGCCCCAGCCCACTACACCCTTCAGGCCCACTCCGAGGCCCGCCACTTCCTTTGGGTAGGGCCAGCCGTGGCGGAAGGGCATGAGCACGACAGCCTCATTGCTGTCCCCAGCCCCGCCGACATGGTACGCTACACCCTCTACGCCGACTACCGTGCCGAGCTATTCTGTCCTGCCATAGTCGACACGCTCCTGCCGCCTGTGCCTGTGCTCCACGCACTCATTGATGTCCGTCCTTCCGCCATCACCCTCGATGAGCGGAACCTCGTCGCCACCCATTCCAGCAGCGGCCCCTATACCAAGCAACTCTGGTATGTGTTCTACAATGATGAGGCTCCCTTTACCGACACTGCCCCTCGCCTGAGGCTCAACGTGCCAATGTATGTCGACAGCCTCGACATCGTGCTGAACATTGCCAACGACATCTGCAACGCCAACGACACCGCACACGTCGATGTGTTGCGGGCCGACATACTCTTCCCCAATGTTTTCACTCCGTCGTTAGCCACCAACAACATCTTCCGTGCCTACACCACCGCAGTCAGCGAATTCGAGCTCTGGATCTACGACCGTCGTGGAAACCTCGTCTTCCACACCACCGACCTCGACCAAGGCTGGGATGGCACCCACGACGGTGTGCCCTTGCCACAGGCCGCATACGTCTACAAATGTCGCTACCGCGACGAATTGACTCCCACGGGCTATCAGAGCCTCACCGGTATCGTCACCCTCTTGCGGTAAAATGACTTTTTGTGAATTGTGAATAATGAGTAGTGGATTGACAAATGACTGCTGATTTCATCTGTCAATCCACTATTCGGTATTCACTAATCCTTAGTTGGCTTTGATGGGCTGGATGTGGTCGTGCAGGAAGGCGCGGAGGTTGTCGATGGGGATGCGCTGCTGCTGCATAGTGTCGCGGTCGCGGACGGTGACGGTGTTGTCGCTGAGGGTGTCATTGTCTACGGTGATGCAGTAGGGGGTGCCGATGGCATCCTGCCGGCGGTAGCGGCGGCCGATGGCATCTTTTTCGTCGTATTGCAGCATGAAGTCGTATTTGAGCATGTCCATAATGTCGCGT
>CAZTVH010000125.1:0-6887 GCA_964616965.1 uncultured Bacteroidaceae bacterium
AACCATAACATACGACTCATGGAACTTAGACGAATAACCCCCATCATGGCATTGGTCGCACTGACCATGCTCGTCGCCACCTCGTGCGAGAAAATCACCATCACCGAAGGAATCTACGGCAGAGTGAAAGTACGCTACGGCGATTGGACGCCCCCTCTAGACGGCAACAACAGCGGAGAAAGACCTTTGGCGTGCGAAGTTCGCGCCTATGAATACTTCACTCTCGACGACATCGGCGGCTATCGTCATGCCGACTACTCCCTCGAACAGATGCCCAAAACCCTGGTTGCCTCCACCAACTCCGACAGCAAAGGACGCTACCAACTGTCGCTCCCGCCGGGACAATACTCGGTGGTACTAATGGACGTCGACATGTGCCAAATCACATCTGTCGACGACAAAGGAGGCATCTGCCCCGTGACCGTGACGGCCGACAAAACCACCGAATGCAATCTCATCCTCGACTGCGCATTGTATTGAATCAGAAAAAGGTTGGAAGCAATTCATTAGTTTTTAATTCTTAATTCTTAATTTCTACCATCACTACCGAACAGTTCATACGCGACATCATCTCTCTGCAGCCTGCCATGCGTCGCATGGCGGTGCAGATACTACACGACGACGACCTGGCTGCCGACGCTGTGCAGGAGACGCTGACACGCCTATGGCACCGCCGGTGGCGACTGGACTTGACCAAGAACCCGCAGGGGTTTAGCATGAACGCCTTGCGCAACGAGTGCATCGACACCCTGCGTCACCAACGCAGCCACAACACGTTGGCTACAGACCCAGACGAGATAGCCGACTACCAACCCTCGGAGAGTGCGGCTGTGGCGAAAGAGGAACGCTACCAACAACTAGAACAAGCCATTGCCGCACTGCCAGAACAGCACCAGCGACTGATAAGGATGAAGTATGTGGAGCAACGCAGCAGCCGCGAGATAGCCCAGCTGACAGGCCTCACCGAGAGCAACGTGAACACCACCATGAGCCGCATCTACGACACATTGAGAAAACAATTGGATGAAAAAGAAGATACCTCAGAGATATGAAACCTAACGATATAGAACAGCTGCTACAGCAATATGGCTCAGACCAACGCCAGCAGCAACAGGCTGCCGACCGCGTGCGCCATCTGGCACACAGGCAGGCACAACGGCGCACGGCACTGGCTTGTGTGGCCGTACTGGTGGCGATAGTGGGCGTGGTGATGCACCGCCAGCAACAACTGCCCGAATCAACAGGCACACTCGTTGCAGAACAACCGACAATCATTGCCCCACATACCCCCACGATGCCCCCAAGCATCGAGCCCACTGCCGCTCCACAGCCAACATACACCATGCAGAAGAAATCTGAGAACTCTGAGTTATCGGAGTACTCCGATAACTCAGACCATTCTGATTATTCTGACCACTCCGACTACTCTGATTACCCTAATCAATCTGAGCCTTCCGACCAATCCACCTCTCTCCCAATCGAGCCACCCCTCCCTCTTCTACCAGAGTTGCCTTCCTCCAACTACACCTTATCCCCTACTACGACTGAGACACCCACCAAAACTAGCCGCCTGCACTTCACCGCCTCGATAGGGGCATACACCGCAGCCAACGCCTCCTTGGGGAAGTATGATAACCTGCTCGGCATAGATGGCATCTCTCCCGCTACAAACTATCCCACCATCACCCCAACACAAAACCTCTCTGCCAACGTAGGCGTGGCCTACACCGTTGCCTCCAACCCCCGCAGCCACATTGACGTAGGTGTCGCACTCAGCGGCTACACCGGACAGTGCGACATCCAAATCCACGAATTTGGCTATACCTATGCTAACGCTATTGAGAGCAGCGGTCAATGGACCCAGTCTAGTTCCGACGGTATGACTCCAATACCCAACAGCACCACTGAACATTATACCTACAATACCTTCAGCCTTTACGCCGGCATTCCCCTCACCCTCAACCTCCACCCTCGCGGCACCGAGCGCATGGGCTGGCAACTGAGCCTAACCCCTGCCCACAGCATCGCCACCAGCCGCCACCTCGGCCTCACAACCCAACCCAACCCGTGGAAAATCACCCTCGGCATGGGTGTCACCCTCCCCAACAGCATTATCCGCCACATCGGCATTACCGCCAACCTGCTGCCGCTCTACACCCATCAATCCCTCCACGAGTTCGGCATAGAAATAGGCATCTGAGTGATTAGCGAGCTGGGGCTGCTACAGCCATTTGCCAATTCACTAATCACTTTTCGCAACGCACAACTCTTAATTTTTTTATTATTTGTGCCTATTTTTCCCCCATATCTATTTTTCTTTGTATTTTTGCAATTCGAAAAATACAGCAAAATATGAATATCCTTCTTCTCGGTTCGGGTGGTCGTGAACATGCTATGGCTTGCCAACTGGCTGCCAGTCCCAAATGCAGCCACCTCTATGTGGCCCCGGGCAATGCGGGCACCGCCCTCATGTCAAACCACTATGGCGACACCTATGTGCAAAACATCAATATCAATCCAACCGACTTCAATGCCATCCGTGACTGGGTAATCAATCATGGGGTAGAGATGGTGGTAGTGGGTCCCGAAGCCCCTTTGGTGGCAGGCATACGCGACTATTTTGCTTCCCACCCATCGCTACGCGACATTATCGTTATCGGCCCCTCAAAGCAGTGTGCCCAACTCGAAGGCAGCAAAGACTATGCCAAGGAGTTTATGCACCGCCATAATATTCCCACCGCAGCCTACCACACCTTCACCGCCGACACCCTACAGGAGGGCATCTCCTTCCTCCACACGCTGAAGGCCCCCTATGTGCTCAAAGCCGATGGTCTGGCTGCCGGCAAGGGGGTGCTCATACTGCCCACCCTCGAAGAGGCAGAACGCGAACTCACCGCCATGCTCAAAGAGGCCAAATTTGGCGAGGCCTCAGCCAAAGTGGTCATCGAAGAATATCTCAAAGGCATCGAACTCAGCGTATTCGTCCTCTCAGACGGCAAACACTACAAAATATTGCCCACAGCCAAGGACTACAAGCGCATAGGCGAAAACGACACCGGACTCAACACGGGTGGCATGGGCTCGATAAGTCCCGTACACTTTGCCAACAAGCAATTTATGAAAAAGGTAGAGGAGCGCATCGTCATCCCCACCGTCAAGGGGCTCTACCAAGAGGGAACCCCCTACAAGGGCTTTATCTTCGTGGGTCTGATGGCTGTCGCCAACGACACCACAGGTGAGCTAGACCCCTACGTCATCGAATACAACGTGCGCATGGGCGACCCAGAGACCGAGAGTGTCTTCCCCCGTATCAAGAGCGACATGGTCGACCTTCTGGAACATGTGTGGCGGGGCAACCTGCAACAGACCACCCTCGAAATCGACCCCCGCACCGCTGCCTGTGTGATGGCTGTCGCCGAAGGCTACCCCGAACATTATGAGAAGGGAAAGCCCATCCGTGGCATCGACCATGTACGCGGCAGCCTCGTATTCCATGCTGGCACACGCATGGTCGACGACGGCAACATAGTCACCAACGGTGGCCGTGTACTCTGCGTCACCACACTGGCCAACAGCATGCCCGAAGCCCTGCTCAAGTCTTACCAAGAATTGGCTAACATTTCGTGGGACGGCATGTACTACCGTCGCGACATCGGCCAAGACCTTCTGAAACTGATAGTCTCAAAGTGAAGAACTAAGAGCCAAGAAGCAGACTATCCCGTCAAACCTTCTTGGCTCTTAGTTTTTACTTCCCATTTCATTAGAAGCGCAAGCTCACCCGTGCCATGCAGTTGATGCCGGGCTGCTGGTACCATCCCGCATAGTGGTAGTAGCCGTCCCAATAGTCATCGCCCGCCCAGGCCCCGATGCGGTAATGGTGGTCAAGCAGGTTGTTCACCACCAGTTGTGCCTCAATCTCCTCACTGCCCTTCAACTGCCAAGTATAGCCCGCCTTGAAGTTGAGCAGGAAATAGGCATCCTGTTTGTAGCACTCGCGCGAGGTGTTGTCGAGATATTGGTCACCCACATATTTGCCCGTCAGCTGCAGTTTCAAATTCTTCACTGGCTCGAAAGTGGCAATGGCGGCACCTATCACATTGGGCGAATAGGAGAGGTCGGTATTGCGGGTATAGGTGGCCAACACCGTGTCGCCCTCCACAAAGTCGGTATAGGTGTAGTCCACAATCTTGTTCATGCTCAACGTCAGGTTGGCATCCATGCGGAACCACTGGCAGAAGCGGTAGCCAGCCACCAGCTCCACACCCAGGCGGTACGACTTGTCCACATTCTCCATCAGGCTGTAGCCGCTACTGCTCAAGTCGCCACTGGGGGTCAGCTGGTCCTTATACAGCATAGCGTATCCGTTGATGGAAAAGGCAAAACGCTCCTTGTTCATCTGGTAGCCCAACTCCACGTCCAACATCGCCTCGGCCTTCACCGTGTCGCCACGCACAAAGGCATCCTTGATGTCGCTGCGTGTCGGCTCGCGATGCGACACGCCTGCCACCACATACATCCTCTGCCCACCGCCCAGTTGGCAGTTGGCACCCACCTTGGGGTTGAAGAAGGGGTAAGTCTCGTGGAAGTCTAGCTCATATAGGTCGTCCTCCAAGCCCTTGATGCTGTAGTCCACATAGCGCATCTGCATGTCGGCATACAGGTTCAGTCGCGACGTAGCGTCCCAATCCACTTTGGCATAGGTGGTAGCGTCCACTTTCTTACCCTTGTAGCGGTACCACTCGTAGGGCTTGGTGTCGAACCCCAGCGAATCTTTGCACCAAATCACGTTGCCATAGTGGTCGCCATCGAAATAGAGCATCATCTCACCGAAGGTGAAGTTCACTCGGTTGCCCGTGTAGTTGGCAGACACGTTGCCCGTGTAGGCACTGTTCCACATCAGCTTTTGGGTGATAAAGTCCGACTTGCCGCTGCGGTCGATACCGTATTTCGTGAACTTCTTCTCAGCCTTATACTGCTCGTAGTAGCCGTCGCCGTGGGTGAAGTCTGCCACTGCCTTCAGGCTCCATTGGTCGTTCATCAGCAGGCTGTAGTACAGCTGGTAGCGACGCTGGTTGTAGTTGTCGCTCTCGTTGCCGTAATAGTACACGTTGCCCAACTCGTCGTAATATTCTCCCGCGCTGTTGTAGGTGGGGTTCTCCTCCAACACCGAGGCATCCTCACCATTCCAAGTGATGCCCGTATGCTGCGTGCCGATAATCGCCACCGCCTTCAGCAGCGACCGCTTGCCGTAGTAGCTGGCACTGGCAAATAGCGACTGCTGGTCGGCGAAGCCGTTGCGCACATAGCCGTCGGTGGTCTGCCCGTTGTAGGCAACGTCGAATGAGAAGCCCTTCGCCGTGATGCCCGTACCGGCAGCAATGCCGTACTGGCGCGTGTTCCAAGAGCCGTAGGCAATGTCCGCCTCCCCGTACGACTTGTTGCGGGCGTTGAGGGTCTGCAGGTTGATGGCACCGCCGAACGAGTTGCCGCCACCATTGGAGGCACCCACACCGCGCTGCACCTGCAGGCTCTGCGCCATGCCGCCGAGGTTGGGCACATTGTACCAAAACACCGCCTGACTCTCAGGGTCGTTCAACGTGATACCGTTGATGTTCACATTGATGCGACTGGCATCCACACCACGGATGCGCATCGTCGTCTCACCCATTTTGCCGTTCTCGCCGCTTACCACCACCGAGGGTTGCAACTCAAGCATAAAGGGGATGCTCACCTCGCTCTTGGCATCGTCGAGCTGCTCGCGTGTGAGGTTCGTCGTGGTGAAGGGCGACCGCTCGCTGGCACGCGAGTCTTTAATCAGCACCTCGTCGAGCGTGCGTACGGTGTCCTGGGTCTGCGCACAGACCACTCCAAACTGAAAACTGAAAAACGTTGCCACTGCAACGACACGGCTCAAAGGCCGCACGGCTAAAAAGCCACCATTGATAGTACTTTTTTTAAACATATTACATTTCCTCCGCCGGCATTATCCGGATCAGGTTCGAGGGTTTAATCTCAGCCGCAACCACTTGCAGCACCCCTGGTCGATTTCCTTCCGATCGGAATCGTTTGCAAAGATACAAAAAAAATACAACCCGCAAACAAAAAAACCACATAAACTGCACCCCCCACCCAATTCGATTACATGGCGTTTCCCGTTCTAACGGCCTATTTGGGTTTATATCGTCCAACTAAGATATGGCAACAATTCACTATTTTGCTATGATTTCCAACATTTCTGCCGGAGTCACCACAATGGGTGCCTTGGGAAAATGCTTCTTGTTGCCCGTGACGAGGTATGAACCTTCTTTCGACAAAGCCACCTCATAGAACACGGCATCCGACGCATCAGGGAAGGTTTCGCCACTGAAGACACGCTCCATCATGATGCCTTTGTCCATCATTGTCCTTATCATTTTTGCAACACTTAGGTGCAAAAAACCGAACTTCGCACGGCTCAGCACATCGTTGTATTCTGTAATGATTTCCTCATTATACAGAGGCACTAACTCTCCTTTGCCGATAGCCTCTACCACCTTCACTGTCGGGGATGCCGCGTTGTGAGTAATCATTGCCGACACCAAAACATTGGTGTCAATCACCGCATACTTCATTTTGTTGCCTGTTTTCTGCGTTCTGCCCGTGCCTGTCTGATTTCTTCGTCAATCTCCTCCATCGTCATGTCTGGGGTGAGTCCAGCGTCCGCACGAGTTCTCATCTCCTTAAAGGCATCGAGGAAGTCATCTTTCCCCGATTTGATGATAAAGGGAATACAACGCTGCTGCACTACAGCGTTAGCAAAAACATTCATTGCCGTGTTGGCACTCATGCCAAACTCCGCACATAGCGCGTCAAACCTTGCTTTCAGTTGTGAGTCCATCCTCACGGTC